>JAFDXD010000119.1 GCA_018268135.1 Bacteroidota bacterium | reverse complement strand
CTTCTACCACCTGTAATTTAAAGGCTAATGTGTAATCTTTTTGAGTCCGTTTACGCAATCGAAACTGTCCTTTGTTCATAATGGTGACATTGTTTTTGTGTCAACCTATTTTAGGACGAGGCACTACATGAAATAAAAAAAGGCTGCCCCGTTAATTGAGACAGCCCATTTATCAAAACTTATTCTTGCTATTTATATAAAATATCATAGTACTCTTTTGCCATGCGGTTACTATCAAATTGCCAGCGCACATCTCTCATACCATTTTTTACAATCTGCCTCCATACATGCGGATTGTCATAATACATGGGTAGTATTTGATTTTCAAGAATGTCGTACATTTTATCCAGATCATATTGATCCTGCTCATGCACACTCATATTTTCATAGTCGGCCGGTGGAATTAAAAAACCATTATTGCCATGATTAATAAATTCGCAAATCCATCCATCATTGGTACTAAAGTTTACGGAGCCATTCATAGCTGCCGTCATACCACTTGTGCCACTTGCCTCCCTCGGTACTCGTGGATTATTTAGCCAAATATCTGAAGCCTGCTTTAGTCTTTTGCTTAAGGCAAGTTCATAACCTGTACAAACGGCTACGTTATCATACCCTTTACTAAGGTTGACTAAATAATTAAAATCACTTATAGCCGGATAATCAACAGGGTAAGGCTTTCCGGCCCAAATTATTTGCACAGGGTATTGCGGATTTGTTACCAGGGCACGAAAGCGTTCTTCATCCCGGGTTATTAATTCCGCTCTTTTGTACCCTGCAAATCTGCGTGCCCACACTATGGTAAGAACATCCGGATTCATTACTTTACCTGTTTGGTCTGCTACAATTTCAAATGCTCTTTTTTTAAGATACCTTTTTCTATCAATAAAGGCATCAATATTGTGGTCATCAATAAAATGATACAATTGTTTATCGGCCCAAAATTGCCAGTTTTGTGCATTGGTAATTGACTTTATTTCGCAAATACCCTCATACTTACCCCACATTTTTCTACTCACTTCACCATGTAGCTGGCTTACACCATTTGCCAGCCTTGCAAACCTGAGAGCTGCCAAAGAATGATTAAACTGGTCATCTGTAATGCCGGTAAGTTTTCTTACATCTTCCATTGGAGTACCGCAGAAATAGCCCATTTTTTCACACAGGAAAATATCATGTTTTTCATTACCCGCTTCTTCAGGTGTATGCGTAGTAAATACCATACGCTTTTTTACATCTTCAGCATTGCCAAATTTTCTATACAGGTAAAAAGCACTACTGATAGCATGCGCTTCATTAAGATGGTAAAGCTCAGGGCTAAAATTCAATTCATCTACAAGGCGAGCGCCACCTACGCCCAATAAAATAAACTGAGCCACTTTGGTAGCCACATTAGCATCATACAGCTTGTGGCAAATTGTTTGAGATACAAAATCATTTTCAGGTAAATCTGTACTCAGTAAAAAAAGTGGCGCCGACTTAAAAGTCTCAGGGTTTAGATAAAATACCTTTACCCACACCGGGTGATCGTGTATATTAATTTGAAATCTGATACCGGTATCCTGTAAAAAATTATATATTTTTTCGTTCCATTGTACCTGTAGGGTTTGATCGGGGTTTCGAGCCTGGTCGTAATAACCATATTTCCATAAAATACCTATCCCTATTAAATTTTGGCGAAGCTCATAAGCGCTTCTTAAATGTGAGCCGCTTAAAAAACCAAGGCCTCCACTGTAAATTTTAAGAGGCTGTTGTACTGCAAACTCCATTGAAAAATAAGCTACCCTTTTGCTGAAATCGGGGTTCACCGGATAAGGGACTTCATACTGAGAAAAATTCATATTGGTTCTTTTATTTGGGTGCAATATAAAGCCAAATTGATAAATAGCAATACTATTGTGTAAAAAATACATATTAAGGGTTTGTTTTTAAATTTTGAAAGCTGAAAATTTATTTTTAGATTTGTCTAAACTTTTTATTTAGAAAGATGAAACTATCAACCAGCGAAGAAAACTATATTAAAGCCATTTTTAAACTTCAGGATCTACATAACACGGTGCCTGCCACCCTGCTTGCTGCCGAAGTAAAAACAAAGGCAGCCTCGGTAACTGATATGCTTAAGAAGCTTTACAGCAAAAAAATAATACACTACAAGCCTTATAAAAATTTTACCCTTACTAATGCCGGAAAAAAAATTGCCCTTGATATTATTCGCAAACACCGCCTTTGGGAATACTTTTTAGTACATAAGCTGGGCATGAATTGGGATGAAGTACATCCGATAGCTGAAGAAATGGAGCATGTAAATAATCCTTTGCTCATTCAAAAGCTGGATGAATATCTTGAGCATCCCTGCTTTGACCCTCATGGCGACCCCATACCCGACAAAAATGGAAACATCAGGATGGTAGAACAATCGGATATCTGCTCTTCGCCCATAAAAAAAACACTTACCGTAAGTTCTATTAAAGATCAAAGTATTACCATGATGGATTTATTAAAACATTATCAAATAAAAATTGGCACCAAATTAAAACTGGTAAGAAAATTTGATTTTGATGGCTCTGTAGAAATCAAGATAGAAAAACTTGCCCCTACCATTATCAGCAACCAGGTGGCCAAAAATATTTTTTGTACGCAATGATTCAACACATTCAACATACCGACAACTCCCTCAGCGAAGTACATGGCAGCATAGATACTACCCTTAAAAAAAAGGGGCTGCGAAGGGTATTTTCTTTTCTTGGCCCGGCATATTTAATAAGCGTGGGCTACATGGATCCCGGCAATTGGGCTACAGACCTTGCCGGGGGCAGTAAGTATGGCTATACACTCATTTGGGTATTATTAATGAGCAACCTGATGGCTTTATTGCTGCAAGGCCTATCAGCAAGATTGGGTATAGTAAGAGGCAGAGATTTAGCGCAGGCTAACAGGGAGGCATATCCGAAATATGTAAACTTTGTATTGTACCTCCTGGCAGAAGTAGCTATTGCAGCCTGCGACCTGGCAGAGGTATTAGGCATGGCTATCGGCATACAATTACTCACCGGCCTTCCACTCATTTGGGGCGTAAGCATTACAGTACTTGATACTTTTTTATTGCTTTACCTGCAAAAACTGGGGATGAGAAAGATGGAGGCATTTATCATAACTCTAGTTGCATTAATAGCTATTGCATTTTTAATACAGGTAATGTTAGCCAAACCAAATGCCGCAGAAATTGTAAAAGGTTTTATTCCCGGGTTTCCGGATAAAGAAGCATTGTACATTGCCATTGGCATTATTGGAGCTACTGTAATGCCTCACAATCTTTACCTGCACTCTGCCCTGGTACAATCCAGAAAAATTGACAAATCAGATAAAGGTATTTTGCAGGCATTAAAATTTAACAGGATTGATACCGGCATTGCATTGAATATTGCATTTTTGGTAAATGCCGGCATACTCATTTTAGCTGCTACAGTTTTTTTTAAATCGGGTAATGTACAGGTAGCAGAAATAAAAGAAGCCCACAGGTTATTGCCGGGCTTTTTGGGAAATACAGCTCCCATTTTATTTGCAGTGGCTCTTATAGCTGCAGGCCAAAGCAGTACTGTTACGGGCACACTTGCAGGGCAAATTATTATGGAAGGATATTTAAGCCTTAGGATTAACCCCTGGCTCCGGCGCTTAGTTACAAGGCTCATTGCAATTATACCGGCATTAATTGTTATTCTTATTTATGGTGAAAATGAAGTAGATGCTTTATTGGTGATGAGTCAGGTAGTATTAAGTTTACAATTAGGCTTTGCCATTATACCGCTGATACATTTTGTAAGTGATAAAAAAACTATGGGAAAATTTGCAATTAATAATGTTACAAAAGTTGCATCCTGGCTTATTGCAATGATGCTGGTGTACCTCAATTTAAAAATGTTATTAAATGAAATAATCCCTTCATTTGCAAGCTATGCTATCAGCATACAAATATTAATAACAGTGCTTGGATTAATTTTTGGTGGGCTTTTAATTTATATTACCATATTTCCATGGCTTAGGCAAAAACAGGTTGCCAAATCTATAAAGATGCACAATGCCCCGGCATTACTTAACAATTTAGCCCCGCCACAATATAAAAAAATTGCGATAGCGCTCGATTTTAGTGAAAATGACAGTAAAATTTTATCGGCTGCGCTGGGGCAGGGCAATGCAAATACAGAATATTTTTTAATACATATTGTAGAAAGTGCTTCTGCCAATTTGCATGGGCAGCAAAGTGATGATTATGAAACGAAAAAAGATTCTGAGCAAATGAAACATTATTTAGCTCAGTTATCTGCAAAAGGCATTAGCGCAAGGGGTGAACTTGGATATAAAAACAGGGTAAAAGAAATAGCAAGGCTTACCAATGAAAACAATGCAGATATGCTTGTAATTGGCGCTCATGGCCATACAGGTATTAAAGATATTATTTATGGGCAAACAGTAAATGCCGTAAGGCATGAATTAAAAATTGCAGTATTGGTCATTAATGTTTAATACTTTATTTAGCAAGTTTACTAATGATAAATCGGTTCCATTTTTCCTGCACATCTTTTAACTGCCCATTTTTGGTTTGGCCATCATACTCGTCCTGCATTTTGTTCATCAGGTCGCAACACTCTTTATAAATATCAGGCAATACCTTGTTGTAATTATTAAAATTTATCCCGGCTTTTTTAAGCCGTTCAAAAAATAAATTAGCTGCAATAAAGCTTACATCAAAATGATGTTGTTCATGATTTAAAATATACCCTGTTTTTTTATCGGGTTTTACCCACGATTTGTTTTTATTAAAATAGCAATACACTGCAATATTCAACTGACCTTTAGTTCCATTGTTTTTCATAGTGGCTTTATAGCCAAAGCCAGAAGCCGTGATGGCTGCTACATTGCCTGTGAGGTTGGGCTCCCCATTAAAGTCTGACCACTTCAGTTTACTATTGGGATGATAATAAATAGTTTCATTATTAGGCATCATTTTTTCATCTACCCAATACACATTGGTAATAAATTGTGCACTCAAGTATTGGTTAGAAAAAAAATAGAAAAAGAAAAAGAAAATGCATTTCATTTAGGTGTGAATTTGTATTTCAAAAAAACAATAAAACACATCAAAAAAACTTTAAGAAATGCTTAATTGTAAATAAATTAACAGGCATGCAGTTTGCCTTTTTGTTGTAAAATTTCAATAGTTTTTTCGCAAATCATGTTGGGTCTAATAAGCTGCATACAGCCGGCAGCGCCATGTACGGGGCAATTTTTATTTCCGAATACCGATGAAGGCCTGCAGGGCAAATCAGATTGAATAATATAATCGTAAGGCTGACCCCAGCCATAAAAACCAAGGAAAGGATGCGTGCCACCCCATACAGATACCACCGGTACATCGTACAAGGAAGCCAGGTGCATATTTGCAGAGTCCATAGTAATCATTAAGCTTAATTGCGAAATAAGGTTAAGCTCTTGTTTAAAATTATATTTTCCTGACACTCTAAAAATTCTTTCACTTTTATCAAACCAATGACTGATAGATTCACATTCGTTGCTGGCAGAAAAAATATAAAGATTAATTTGAGTGTTCTTCAATAAAATCTCCACCACTCCTTCCATTTTATCAAGTGGGTACATTTTTGCCTGATGCTTTGCAAAAGGAGCAATGCCAATATTTATGATTCCATCTTTATGATTTTGCAATAGTGAAATATCTGGTTGTAACTTGCTATACCCTTCTTTAATATCAAGAGTAATGGTATATCCTAATTTTTCAAACACATCGGCATATCGTTTAAAAACGGTTTGTATTGGATGTAAATTTTTGTGATGCTGACGGGTTAATTCTTTTCTTTCTTTTCGGCCTTTATCAATTACGGCAGTGGGTCTGCCCAGAAACTTACGAAGTACTTTAGTACGAAGCACATCATGCAAATCTGCAACAGCATCAAATGAAAGTGTTCTTTTAATTTTTTTGCTAAGGCGATACAAGCCTGCTATTCCATTATACTCGGCTTTAATATTGACACCTATAAAACTCAGCCTGTCAATACCTTCAAACATGGGCTGTACAAAGGGAATTGATACAAAAGTAATTTGCAGAGCCGGGTATTGGTTCAACAAATTTTTCAATACAGGCACACACATTGCAATATCGCCGAGTGCAGAAAATCTAAATACAAGAATGTGGCGTGGTAAGGCCATCCCTATTTTTTTTGATTGTAGAGAACAGGATTAAGGCTTTCATCATTATACATCTTCATTTGCTTGTACACTTTCATAAATTTTTTGCCACGAGAAATATCGTTTATTAATTGCTGAATGGCAGTAGATAAATCTACTCTTTGTGTAAGCAGTATTGCAAGTTTTTGAGCACATGATTTTTGGTGTTCTATGGATGCATCTTTTCTTTCTGCTTCTATCGTCATGTGATAAATTTTTAGCTCCAGTATAGAAAGCCTGTCAATAGCCCAGGCAGGCGTTTCTGTATTGTAAGTTGCATCATCTTTTAAAGGGGTGCCTTCAAATTCTTTCAAAAACCAACTGTCAATATACTCTACAAGGTCTGTTCTATGCTGGTTTGAAGCATCTATTCTTCTTTTTAATACCAATGCTTCGCCTGGGTTAATGTTAGGATTCCTGATGATATCTTCGAGATGCCATTGTACGGTATCTACCCAGTTTTTTAAATAAAGCAAATGCTCCAAACTATCTTTAGGATAAGGATTTTTGATAGCGGTATCTACAGAATCTTTTAGATGATACTCATTAATAGCCTGCTGAAAAATTTCGATATATCTGCCTATCTGCATCATTGCATTTAATTTTCTATATAATTTAAATCTTTACCAAAGGTTTCTTCCGTAAAAAATACGGATACAAAACTAATAAACATTATTACAACACCGGTAATTAATCCTGCATTTACATAATTGGTGAACTGTTGCAAAGCATTAAACAAGATAAGCATTAATGGTAATGCGCCTCTTACCATATTGGGCACAGTAGTGGCGGCAGTAGCCCGCAGGTTGGTACCAAACTGCTCTGCAGCCATTGTTACAAATATTGCCCAAAAGCCTGTACCAAAGCCCAATGCAGCCGATATAATGTACATAGCCGTAGCAGAATTATTTAGCGGTGAAAAATATGCTGCAATAGAAACTGCTGTGATAAAATAAAAAATATAAAGTGCTTTTTTACGACTGCGCAGCCAATTGCTCACAAAGCCAATAAATACATCGGCAAATGCAATGGCGATGTATGAAACCATGGTGGCTTTGCCGGGCAGTATTTCTTCGCTTATGCCAAACCGTTTTCCGAATTCATTTGAAAAAACAATGAGGATGCCAATTACATACCAGGTAGGCAACCCAATTAAAATACTAAATATATATTTTCTAAAACGGGTTTTATTAGAGAAAAACATTCCAAAATTTCCCCTTGCTATTTTTTGTTCTTTTATTTGGGTGTACATTCCCGACTCAAATACCCCTATGCGTAGCAATAAAAGTAAAAAGCCAAGCCCGCCACCAATGTAGTAACAAATACGCCAATCAAAATTTTTGGAGATAAAATACGCCACTATGGCCCCGGTAAGCCCTACCCCTGCTACTACTGAGGTAGCAATGCCGCGTTTTTCCTTACTCACCAGCTCTGTTACCAGGGTAATACCAGCGCCTAACTCACCTGCAAGCCCAATGCCTGCAATAAACCGGGTAAGTGCATATTGATTTATCGTGTGTACGAAACCGTTAGCAATATTGGCTAATGAATATAAAATAATGGACCCAAACAATACACTTAACCTTCCTTTTTTATCGCCCATTACTCCCCAAATAATGCCACCTATAAGCAAGCCCAGCATTTGCAAACTGATAATATATTCGCCGCCTTTTTTGATGGCATCTGCATCAAAGCCAAGAGAGCGAAGGCTGGGAATGCGTACTATTTGAAACAGTAGCAGGTCGTAAATATCTACAAAATAGCCCAGGGCTGCTACCAATACTACTAAGTTAAAAACGGAGTGTGTATTTTTTTGCATACCAAAATTTTCATTCATTTGATGAGGATGCATGTTTCTTTTTTCTTCCTGATAATAGTTTTATAATAAGCGGTGCAGTGGTTACCAATACAATTCCGATAACAATAACTTCAAGATGATTTTTAAGATCGAATTGATAAGACGCCAATAACCATTTTTGTAAAAAGAATCCTCCCAGTATCATGGTAGAAACCCAGGAGATGCAACCGATAATATTGTAAAAAGAAAATTTTGATTTATTCATTCCCACTATGCCGGCTACCAGGGGAGCAAATGTGCGGATGATGGGTACAAACCTTGCCAATACGATGGCTCCGCCTCCATGTTTTTCGTAAAAGTTGTGTGCTTCCTGCAAATATTTTTGCTTAAAAAACCAGCGTTCTTTCCAGTTGTACATTTCCACTCCAAATTTTTTCCCTATCCAATACCCTACTGCATTCCCAAGGATACCTGCCAGTGAAATAAGGGTTATTAATACAAATAAATCTAACCAATAGCTGTGATTATTATTGACACCTAAGAGGTGTAAAAACTGGTAGGCAAGTCCCGGCTCGTGGGTTTGTCCATTCATTTCGTGTGCATATATGCCGGCAATAAAAAGCAGCGAATCGCCAGGCAGAAAAAAACCGGCGAATAAACCCGTTTCGGCAAATACAATTAACAACACAAACCACAGACCGCCATTATCAATATACCATTGTGGCTGTAATAATTGTGTCCAGTGAAAATCAAGCAAAAAAAGATGTTCCATGTATGATGTAGTGTTGTATATTTTATAATTTAATGGCTCAATAAAAATAAAAACTGAATACTGTAAAAATGCTGAATAATTGTACAGCATAGTACAAATGTACAAGTGTGCGACGCCCATGAAGCATCATTATTGTATGCTGCCGGGCTACTAATCATCAGGCTGCTTCTTGTAACTCCTCTTCATCTAATGCGCCTTCCCACTTGCTTACTGCCGCGGTAGCCAATGCATTGCCTAATACATTGGTAACGGTGCGGCCCATATCGCAAAAAGTATCGATGGCCAATACCAAACCGATGCCTTCTGCCGGAATGCCAAACATGCCGCCGGTGGCCAAAATAACTACCAGTGAGGCTCTTGGTACGCCTGCTATTCCTTTGCTGGTAAGCATAAATACCAGCAGCATGGCTAATTGGGTGGGAATATGTTCGGTAATTGCAGTAAGATTATAGGCTTGTGCTATAAACATACTTGCAAATGTCATGTACATCATACTGCCATCTAAGTTAAAAGAATAGCCCAGGGGCAGTGTGAAAGAAACAATTTTATTATTACAACCAAAGCCTTCGAGCTCTTCAATTAATTTTGGAAAAACGGCTTCGCTGCTTGCAGTATTAAAGGCAATAGCCATTGGGCCTCCGAGTCTTTTAAGTAAACTGGGCAGGCGCTTTTTTAAAATAAGGTATCCTACTCCTAATAGTACAAGCCATAATACAAAAAGGCCTAAATAAAATGTACCGATATAATAGGCATAAGTGCTTAAAATACCAAGGCCTTTTACCGCAATTACGCCTGCCATGGCGCCAAATACTCCAATGGGCGCAAGGTTCATTACATAGGTTACCATTTTTAATACTACATGAGAGAGGGAGTCGAGGGCATTAATAATCGGCTCGCCTTTTTTGCCAATGGCGGTAAGGGCTACTCCAAAAAATATAGAGAATACTACAAGTTGCAGTATTTCATTGGTAGCCATTGCCTCTATTACACTTTTAGGAAAAATATGCTCTACAAAATTATCAAGAGAAAACCCCTGGGATTTTCCTAAAAGGTCTTTAGCCCCTTCTACATCAATATTGCTAATATTAACGCCAACGCCGGGCTTAGTAATATTTACCAGCAGCAAGCCTAATAGCAAACTCACTAAAGAAGCTGATATAAACCAAAGCATGGCTTTGCCACCCACACGGCCTACAGTTTTGAGGTCGCCGAGCTTTGCAATGCCAACTACAAGCGTTGCAAACACGAGGGGTGCAATAATCATTTGCACCAGCCTTAAAAATATGGTAGCCAGCAATTTTATTTTGGGGGCAAATGATGCAATAAATGCCGGAGAAGAAAATTGATGTACTAAATAACCAACAAGGATACCAAGTATCATTGCTAATACAATATATAGGGTAAGCTTACCCGAGTTAGATTTGGTATTGGCCGAAATTTCCATATATGCAAATTAGGTTTGCAATATAGTATTTAAAGCTTGTTATGCCGATATGTGTTGTAAAAATGTACAAGAGGTAGGGATAATAAAGATTTATTGCTTAATTTTCCCAAATCTTTATTAATAAAACTAATTAACTGTATGAGTTTATTTGTAAAAAAACCCATGGCTTCATTATTGAGGGAAGCTGAAGAAACAGGCTCTCACACTTTAAAAAGAACCCTTGGAGCCGGTGGTTTGATAGCATTAGGGATTGGTGCCATTATTGGTGCCGGATTATTTTCCATAACGGGTATGGCAGCCGCCAATCATGCCGGACCTGCCATTACAATATCATTTGTGGTAGCGGCATTTGGCTGTTTATTTGCCGGATTGTGTTATGCCGAATTTGCCTCTATGATACCGGTTGCCGGAAGTGCCTATACTTATTCTTATGCCACTATGGGAGAATTTATAGCCTGGATAATTGGCTGGGATTTGGTTTTAGAATATGCTGTGGGCGCAGCTACGGTGGGAATAAGCTGGAGCAGGTACCTGGTAAAATTTTTAGAAGGGTTTGGAGTATCGCTGCCTCATGAGCTTACGGTTGGGCCCTGGGATGGTGGTATTATTAACTTACCTGCCGTGTTTATTATTGTATTAATGAGTTTGCTGTTGATAAAAGGAACCAGAGAAAGCGCCACTGTAAACTCAATAATTGTAACGCTAAAAATAGCAGTGGTATTAATATTTATTTTTCTTGGATGGAAATATATTAAAGCTGAAAACTACCATCCCTACATTCCGGAAAATACCGGTTCATTTGGCAATTTTGGATTTAGTGGAATTATAAGAGCCGCCGCCATTGTGTTTTTTGCATACATTGGTTTTGATGCGGTAAGTACTGCAGCCCAGGAAGCAAAAAATCCGAAAAGAGATATGCCCTGGGGTATTTTAGGCTCCCTTGCAATCTGCACAGTTTTATATATTTTATTTGCACACGTAATGACTGGTGTTACCAGCTATACAAGTTTTGCCGGTAAAGATGGTATAGCTCCCGTAGCCATTGCCATTGATCACATGGGTACGCCTGATGCTGCCGGTGTAATACATGCAGATTACCCATGGCTAAATCGTGCTATTATACTTGCCATATTAGCGGGCTATGCATCCGTAATTTTAGTAATGTTGATGGGGCAAAGCCGTGTATTTTTTAGTATGAGTAAAGATGGCTTAATCCCAAAAATATTTTCAACAGTTAACCCTGTATCGCAAACACCTGCAAAAAGTAATTTACTTTTTATGGGCTTTGTAAGTTTATTTGCCGCATTTGTACCGGCTAGGGTAGTTGGCGAAATGACGAGCATAGGTACATTGTTTGCATTTATACTGGTGTGTATAGGAGTATGGGTGATGCGAAATAAAATGCCTGATTTACCGAGGGCTTTTAAAACACCGTTAGTTCCACTAGTTCCAATTCTAGGTATTGCAGTTTGCTTATTTATGATGGTATTTTTACCAATGGATACCTGGATAAGGCTAATAGTATGGATGTTGATAGGGCTTGATATTTATTTTGTGTATGGCGCTAAAAACAGTCATTTAGGAAATGGATCAGGCAGTAGAAAAGGGATGCGACTGGCAAGAATAACCGGCCTGGGTCTTTGTTTATTATTAGTATTAGCTGGCTTTTTATACCAATACTCAATTGGCTTTGATGCCGAAAGAGTTTTATTATATATCTCCATCATCTTTGCAGTAATCCATCTGGTGCTGTATGGTAGAAAAATTGGAATTAAAGACGATGTAGAATAGAATTGATTTCATTAAAAAAGAAAAACCCTGATAAAATTTTATCAGGGTTTTTTAATTGTTTAATACAAAAATAGCTTCTGTCTCATTGAGCTTCTTCTGCCGCAGATATGCAGCTTGGCGTTTGTGCAAAGCGTATCTGTGCCGGGGAATCAAGATGGAGGCTTTTGTTTTTTCTTCTGTCTTCTTCTGGCGCAGATATGCAGCATGGCTTTTGAGCAAAGCGTATCTGTGCCGGGAATCAAGAAAGTGACTTTTGTTTTTCTATGATATGAAAATACCGTTTGTGATTTGTTCGACCCCGAAGGGGTCAAAT
>JAFDXD010000118.1 GCA_018268135.1 Bacteroidota bacterium | reverse complement strand
TGCGGTGTTAGCATTGGCCAATATGCCATGGTAGGCGCAGGCGCCGTTGTTACCAAAGATGTACCGGCTTATGCTTTGGTAATGGGCAACCCGGCAAGGCAGAGAGGTACGGTAGATGAAAATGGTAACAAACAGTAATACTTTTTTTGGGAAAGAAGATTGGGTAGTACTGATAAAACTTCCCTGTATAAAATAATTCATAAGAGGTTAATGGGAGTAATTTTTTTGATAAATGCGTTTAATGCTCCGTTAAGCCAATCAAATAATATAAATAAATAAGAGGAAGTGATTATTTTTAGCGAAGTACACGCATCTTGCAAAAAACGGCTTAATCACTTCGATTTGCTACATTTGCACGCTAAGAATAAGTAAAATATTAACTGATGAAAGTTGTAATATTTGCAGGCGGACTTGGTACCCGGCTAATGGAAGAAACAGAAGCCCGCCCAAAACCTATGGTAGAAATTGGCGGCAAGCCAATACTATGGCATATCATGAAGATTTATGAAAAATTTGGCTACAACGATTTTGTGGTATGCCTTGGTTATAAAGCCCAATACATCAAGCAATATTTTTTAAACTATTTTCTTTACAATTCAGATGTTACTATCGAACTCGAGAAAAACAAAGTAGATGTTCATTTTTCAAACACTGAATCTTTTAAAGTAACTCTGGTTGATACAGGCTTACTTACCAACACAGCCGGCCGGTTAAAAAAAGTAGAAAAATATATTGCCGGAGAAACATTTATGCTTACCTATGGTGATGGCGTAAGCGATATTGATATTGATGCCCTGTTACAATTTCATAAAAAATCAGGCAAAACAGTTACCCTTACCTCTGTAAAAATACCAGGCAGGTTTGGCAACTTAGATACAGATGAAAATGGCGTGGTTACTCATTTTGAAGAAAAACCAGATGGAGATGGAATATGGATAAACGGTGGTTTTTTTGTAATAGAACCCACAGTGTTTAAATACCTGCAGGGTGATATGGAAAATGTACAATGGGAAAAAGAGCCACTTACTAAAATTGCCAATGATAAAGAGCTGGCAGCCTATCGCCACCGGGGTTTTTGGAAATGTATGGATGCATTAAGAGACAGGATAGAGCTGGAAGAATTATGGAACAGTGGTAAAGCAAAATGGAAAACCTGGGAATAAGCATGTTTGAAATATATAAAAATAAAAGGGTTTTTATCACCGGCAATACCGGCTTTAAAGGCTCGTGGCTTTGTGCTTTTTTACAACACTTAAATGTACACGTAGAAGGCTATGCCCTGCCACCCGCTACACAGCCTAATCATTTTGAGTTACTAAAAGGCCAATATAAAACCAGCTTTGCCAATATACTTGATAAAGAAAGATTAAATGCTGCTATAAAAAATGCAAAGCCCGATATTATTTTTCATCTGGCAGCACAGGCGCTTGTAAGGCCTTCATATACCGACCCCGTAAATACTTACGAAACAAATGTAATTGGTACCTTAAATGTATTGGAAGCAGCCCGGCAATGCGATAGTGTACAAGCAATTGTATTGATAACAACAGATAAAGTGTACGAAAATAAAGAGTGGCAAAAACCTTATACTGAAACCGATGAGTTAGGGGGCTACGATATGTACAGCTCATCCAAAGCCTGTTGCGAAATTCTTATCAGGTCATACCGAAATTCTTTTTTTAATTTAAAAGAGTATGGCTCCGGCCACCATGTATTGATAGCTTCTGCAAGGGCCGGCAATGTAATAGGCGGTGGCGATTGGAGTGCAGACAGGCTTTTGCCCGATATAGCAATTGCTGCTTCTTTACATAAAAAAGTACTGATAAGAAATCCAAAATCTGTGAGGCCCTGGCAGCATGTACTGGATTGCATTTTTGGTTATTTATTGCTGGGTGCAAAATTGCTCAAAGGCGAAAAAGCTTTTGCAGAAGCCTGGAATTTTTCGCCCAATAGCGCTGAAACAAAAAATGTAGAAGCCATAGCCGACATTGCAAAGCAAAGCTGGCCTGCCATTGATATAGAATTTGCAAAACTAAATAATGAAGTGCATGAAGCAGGGCTACTAATACTTGATAATACTAAAGCCCTTACTTTACTTGGCTGGAAACCGGGTTGGGATACCCATACTGCTGTTGAAAAAACTATTACATGGTATAAAGAATTTTACAACACCGGCGCCCTGCAAACCGGGCAACAAATTATTGACTACTTAAAAATTATAAACGCTTAAAAATATCATTGCAATTTACAGCTACAAATATCAAAGGCTTGTACAGCATTCATCCCAATAAATTAAAGGACGACCGGGGAGAGTTTTTTCGCAGCTTCTGTAAAAATGAATTTAAGCAAATTGGTTTTCAAAAAGAGTTTGTACAGTTCAATCATTCTCTCAATTATAAAAAAGGCACCATCAGGGGCATGCATTTTCAAATGCCGCCTTATGCTGAGTATAAGCTTATAAGCTGTGTGCAGGGCGCAGTATATGATGTGGCCGTAGATCTAAGAAAAGGCTCTGAAACTTTTTTACATTATTTTGCCATAGAATTAAATGCCCACAATAATATTAGCCTGCTTATACCCGAAGGATTTGCGCATGGTTTTCAGGCATTGCAAGATAATAGCATACTGATATACCGTCATACTCAGTTTTATACCCCTTCGGCAGATGTGGGTATTCGCTTTGATGACCCTTCGGTAAATATACAATGGCCGCTGCCTGCAGTAGCCGTAAGTGCAAAAGATAAATCGTATCAATTAATAAATAATCAATTTAAAGGAATAGAAATATGAATTGCAGATTTTGCAACAATCACCTAACACACGAATTTGTTGACCTGGGATTTAGCCCCCCATCCAACGCTTATTTAAAAGAATGCGCTTTAAATGCACCCGAAACTTTTTACCCTTTAAAAATAATGGTATGCGAAAAATGCTTTTTAGTGCAGATAGATGAATTGGCAAAGCATAGCGATATTTTTAACGAAGACTATGCCTATTTTTCTTCCTTCTCTACCAGTTGGCTTGCTCACGCAAAGGCATATACGCAGATGATGACAAAGCGATTTGGGCTGAATGAGCAATCGCAGGTAATAGAAATTGCCAGTAACGACGGCTACCTACTGCAATATTTTAAAGAGCAGGGCGTGCCCGTACTTGGTATAGAGCCAACAGCCAATACGGCAGCAGCGGCTAAAGAAAAAGGGATAGAAAGTGTTGTAGATTTTTTTGGGGTAAAGCTGGCAAATACCCTTGCTCAAAAAGGTATAAAAGCCGATTTACTTTTAGGAAACAATGTGCTGGCACATGTTCCGGATATCAATGACTTTGTAGGTGGGCTTCCTGTTTTATTAAAGCAGGATGGCGTTATTACTTTTGAATTTCCGCACTTATTGCAATTAATAGATAAAAACCAGTTTGACACCATCTACCATGAGCATTTCTCATATTTATCGCTGGTAGCCGTAAAGCAAATATTTGAAAAACATGGCCTGCAAATTTTTGATGTGGAAGAATTGCCTACACATGGCGGCTCATTAAGAATATTTGCAAAACATGCAACAGACAATACTAAAAATATCTCTGCAAATGT
>JAFDXD010000117.1 GCA_018268135.1 Bacteroidota bacterium | reverse complement strand
GCCATTAAAAATGCTGATGAAAAATCAATCTACCAGATTGAAGAAGAAATTTTACAATTATCCGAACAATATATCGAAGATAAAATACCGGTATCCAGCCTCACCGATATTGGCTTTACCGTTACTGATTTGTCTGCTGAGGGAGTATCATCTTTTAGGCCACTGGTAAATGCCGCCAATAGCGCCATACTCGGCATTTCTGCTGTAGATGAAGCATTGCAAAGCTGCACCTACAGTGTAACTTTCGATCACAGGGTTACAGAAGGTAAGCTGGTAGCCGGTTTTCTAAATGAATTAAAAGTAAGAATTGAGTCTTATGCTGCAAATAAAAAACTTTGGAAACCTGCAGCCATTCATTGTTATAAATGTTTTAAAAAATTGGAAGAAGATTTAGCTAATGTAGGTTTTGTGCAATGTATTACCCCGCTTGGAGAGCAGGCATATATTTGCCAGGCTTGTTTTAAAGGATTTTAAATATGGAAAATAAAATTATTCAAATAGTATCACAATACACCGGCATTCCGGAGCAAGAGCTTAATGATAACAGTTGTATCAGCCGAAAAGCTGTAGCAAATTCTATTGTACTGCACAGGATGTATGCTGCGCTTGCTTCTGAGGGTTTTGCTATAGAAGGTTATCAAACTATTAATACATTTGGAGAATTGTTGAGCAAGATAGATAGAAAGTATGATGCTGAAAATACTCCTCTTTCCGGCACTATCAATTTTACACACCAGTCATTGTCTGCAAATGCCGATAGTACACAGATAGGTATTGATATGGAAGAGATTGCTCAAATGCCTGTAGTGCCTGATTTTAGAGAGGAGGAGTTTTATACAATGAATTTTGCCCCGCAAGAAATAGCTTACTGTATTTTACAACCCAATCCTTATGCATCTTTTGCCGGATTGTTTGCCGCAAAAGAAGCCATTGTAAAAGCGGGTAATCATTACCGTGATATACCCTTTAATAAAATTTTAATTGATCATTTACCGGAGGGGCAACCGGTGTTTAAAAATTACACTATCTCCATTTCTCATACCGATCAAATCGCTATTGCAGTAGCTGTAAATATTTTTTTACCGGACATTAGCCCAAATACCGATGCAGACATACACGAAAATAAAAATAGTAGTTTTCTGCAGGTAATGCTATCTCTTATTGCCATTATTTTATCGGCAGTAGCTATTAGTATTTATTTATTTAAAAAATAATTTCAGAGTATCTTTGACTTTAGAACCTGTATTTTTTCGCTAACCTTATTTCATGAAAGTAACCATCATTACGGCAACTTATAACTCTCAAAAACACCTGGAAGATTGCATTCAGTCTGTAATGCAGCAAACTCATCCTGATATTGAGCATATCATTATTGATGGAAAATCTACAGATGATACGGTAAATATCATTAAGCAATACAGCGATCATATACACAGTTGGATATCTGAATCTGACAAAGGAATGTATGATGCCATTAATAAAGGGATGGAAATGGCTACCGGCGATATTGTGGGTATTCTCAATAGCGATGATATGTTATACGATAGTGATGTTATTGCATCTATTGTAAAAACTTTTGAGGAAAATTCCGTAGGCGCAGTTTATGGCGACCTGCTGTATGTGAGTGCAGATGATACTTCTAAGGTTTTTAGAATATGGAAAGGGAAAAAATATAAACGCTCACTTTTCTATTTAGGATGGATGCCTGCACATCCCACTTTTTATATCAAACGCTCCCTGATAAAAGATTACGGAGGATACGAAAACCATTATTTTACCGCCGCCGATTATGAATTTATGGCTCGTTATCTTTTTCATTTTAAAGTACCGGCATGCTATCTTCCAAAGCTGTTGATAAAAATGAGGTTAGGAGGCCAAAGCAATAAAAATATCTATCAACGGTTGAGAGCAAACAGGAGAGATTATCTTGCCATGAAGAAAAATAAAATTCCGTTTGCATTTATTGTATCGGTATTAAAACCTCTGAGCAAGTTGCACCAATTTTATAAAAAAATATAAAATAAACAAAAGGCACTCACAGTTGGGGTCTCATGCAGCATGTTTTGGATAACTATGCTTTATCAATCAATTTTATAAGATTGGGTAGCATGAGTACAAAACAATTTTTTAACCTTTTTTATGTAGTCTTGAGTTTTTTTTCTTTTTTATCAAGACAATGAGTAGATCAAGAAAATTCAATTATGAATGAAGTTTTGAAATCATAATTATTAATCCTGCAATTTTAACTTTTACAATTTCCATACCCATGTTTAATATTTTTAAAAATAAAAAAAGAGATGCTGAATTGGAAGAATTTTTTCCAATGACAACCGATATGCATTCTCATATTCTTCCGGGTATTGATGATGGTTCTCCCGATGTGGAAACCTCTATCAGGCTTATACAAGGGTTAAAAAAACTGGGCATCAATAAATCAATTGCTACACCACATATTATTGGTGATATGTATCGAAATGATGCCCAAAGTATTGCTGCCGCTTTAAAATTATTGAAAGCTGCGCTTGATAAAAATAAAATTAAATTTGAAGTGAGCGCTGCCGCAGAGTACATGCTGGATAGTTATTTTTTTGAGTTACTAGCCGGCAAAGCCCAAATACTAACGGTTAAGGATAATCTAATTCTTACAGAATTTTCATACTCTGCAATGCCCTCTAATCCGCAGCAAATGTGTTTTACCATATTAACAGAGGGGTACACACCCATATTGGCTCATCCTGAGCGGTATTTGTATTATCATAGCGATTTTAAACAATATCATTTTTTAAAGGAGCTTGGTTTTTTGCTGCAGGTAAACCTACTTTCGTTAACAGGCTATTATGGTAAAGAAACCGAAAAGGCAGCAAGGTATATTTTAAAAAATGGATTAGCGAGTTTTGTTGGTACAGATTTGCATCACGAGCGGCATTTAGAGGCACTAAGCAATGTAAAAAATAGAAAAATTTTCGCCAGGCATTTTGAGGGCATCCTGCTGAATAATGTAAAGTTGTAGTTTGGTAAATAGTTTTGTAGGCTTTCTTTTTTGAAGTATAGGATTGGTTGATGCCACTAAGCGTTTCTATAATTTTAAATAATAATCTTTTAATAAATTAATAAACTCGGGCGTATAATTTCTATCAGTGTGTTGTATGGTGATCTCTGTTTCATTAATTTTTTGATCGGCAGTTTTTAGAATAACCATTGCCCTGAATGGAGAATGCAAGGGGCTTTGCTTTACCAAAGTTTTGTGGCTTATAAAAAGCTGTTGCGCCATTGCCAATTTTTCAAAATGCTGAAGCCGGTGATAAGGGATTAATACCGCTGCAAAAGATTCGGGTAATAAATGGGTTGAAATAATTTTTAACAAGCCTGCAAAAGTTAAGGTGCTGCTATGTTTAGCAGCATTTTTATTTTGGTGTGGCGAGGGTAAGTCATCTTCAAAAAATGGAGGATTGGTTATGATGAAATCGTATTTTTTTTCGGGTGTAAATTCTAATGCATCGGTGTGAAATACAGATAACCGTTGTTTCCAGGGTGATGCTATAAAATTTTCGTTTGCCTGAATGAAAGCATTTTCATCAATTTCTACTGCCTCTATTTGTGCTGTAGTTTTTTGTGCAAGTATTAAAGATAATAAACCGGTGCCTGCACCAATATCAAGAATATTTTTTGGATTAAGTTTTTCTTTTTTCAAATAATCTGCCGCCCAGGCAGCAAACAGGCAGGCATCGGTGCATACCTTCATGGCGCATCGGTGTTGCTGTATGGTGAATTGCTTAAAAGAAAACATGGTTTGAAATGAAAACTTTAAACGATTAAAATCCAACTCTTGCAGCAGGTATTACATCAAGAGAAGCAAAATCATTTTTTAAATATTTATAATACCCGGCAATGGCTATCATGGCAGCATTGTCTGTACAATATTCAAATTTTGGAATAAAGGTATTCCACCCAAGTTGCTCACCGGTTTTTGTTAGTGCTTCTCTCAATCCACTATTGGCGCTTACTCCGCCGGCAATACAAATGTCTTTGATGCCCGTTTGTGCGGCAGCTTTTTTTAATTTATTTAGTAAAATGCTAATGATACGTTCTTGTACAGAGGCGCAAATATTTGCAAGGTTTGCATCTATAAATGCCTGCCTTTCTTCCTTTGTAGCAGTATATTCCTCTTTAAATACATTTGCAGCACCTGCATTGTTTAAAAAATAAAGGATAGAAGTCTTTAATCCTGAAAAACTAAAATCGAGGCCATCAATTTTTGGTTCAGGAAAAGCATATACAGGTTTTCCCTGTTTTGCATATTTATCTATTAGTGGCCCGCCGGGATAGGGGAGGCCAAGTAGTTTGGCAGTTTTATCAAATGCCTCTCCGGCGGCATCATCAATGGTTTGTCCAATTACTTGTAACTGGTAAGGGCTGCTACAAAGTACTATTTGAGTATGGCCACCACTTACGGTTAGGCATAAAAATGGGAAGGATGGCTTTGGCGTTTCTATTAAGTTTGCCAATACATGCGCCTGCATGTGATGCACTGCCAGCAAGGGTTTATCGAGTGCCAGTGCCAGCGATTTTGCAAACTCTGTTCCTACCAATAAGGCACCAATAAGCCCGGGAGCCTGTGTAAATGCTATCGCATCTACACGGCCTATTGTGATACCGGCATTTTTTAGGGCGGCATCTACTACTGGCACTATATTTTGCAAATGGGCCCTGCTGGCTAATTCGGGTACTACTCCTCCATATTGTTCATGTATTTTTTGAGTAGCTATTACATTGCTTAATATGTTACCATCACAGCATATTGCTGCAGAGGTTTCATCGCAGGATGATTCTATGGCGAGGATGGTAGTAGTTGGCTGACTCAATGTTTTTATGATTATTAAATAATGAAAATATTAAAATAGAGAAAAACAGTATTCCTTTTTTTATAAGGAAAATGGCTTTACTTCTAACTCCTTATTGCTACTACAGGATCAAGCTTTGCAGCCTGCGATGCCGGTACTATACCCGCCAACACGCCGGTAATCAGGCATATCAGGATGGTAATTAATAGCATGGGCAATGATATGTACACCGGAAAATTAAGCGGTCCGGATAACACTAACGTTAATATATAAACGAAAATTAATCCAATAGCTCCTCCAATAATGCAAAGTAATGCTGCCTCCATCAAAAACTCAAAAAGGATACTTCTTTTTTTGGCTCCGATGGCTTTTTTAAGTCCTATCAGGGGAGTTCTCTCTTTTACCGTTACAAACATGATATTGGCAATGCCAAACATTCCCACCACCAGGCTTATGCCACCAATAATACTGCCTACAATATTGATCGTTACAAAAAATTGAGATACCGCTTTGCTAAATCCTTCCACACTGTTTAAAGAAAAATTATCTTCCTCCGTGGGGCTTAGCCTTCGTATCTGACGCATTATCCCTCTCAATTCTTCTGAAAATGCATCTACAGATACATTGTCTTTTCCTTTTGCAATTAAAACAGGGTTTGACTTTTTTTCATCAAATACCTTTCTGCAAAACTGGTAGGGCATCATCACACAATTATCATAATCCCAGCCAATAGAATTTTTTCCCTGTTTTTTTATTACCCCTACAATTGTTGCTTTTCTTCCTTTTATTTCAATTTCTTTTCCCAAAGCTCTTGATGCATCGCCAAAAAAATTTTCTGCATTGGTATATCCAATAAGGCATACATTTGAGCCAAAAGTAAATTCGGTTGGAGAAAAATAACGCCCGTCTTCAAAGTTGATGGGCTGTATATCTATTTGAGCAGGATTGATGCCATATACCACTGCATTTTGTAACACATCATTGCCATGAATAAGATTGGTATTTGTCTGCATTAAAAAAGTAATATTATCAAGCATCAAACTGCGTTGTTTTACTTCTGCAGCTTCTTCATATTTCATAACCGGCCTTGCCCGCATTTTCCACCAGGGTTTATCAGGCCCTCCGCTATAATCCCATTTATCTATGTAAATGGTTTTGCTGCCCATACTTTGTATGTTATCCTGTATATTTCTCTCCAGGCTGTTTACAGTTGCCAGCACGCCAATGATGCAAAAGATACCAAAAGCTACTCCGGTAAGGCTTAGCGCTGTTCTTAGCTTATTTACTTTTAACTCCTGCAAAGTAAGCCTCAACGAATTGCTGATGATTTGTAATTTTTTGAACATGTACCCAAAGTTAAAGGATGATATTTGTAAGTTTTATGAAAAATTGATAAAAGGTGATTGCTGTAGGCTGTTTTATTCTAAACTTAAAGCCTTAAACCGGTATTTCCGGCAGGGAGTATCTCTTTCTGCTTTATTTTATGCTTAAATTGTAGATGATATTTCTTACAAATTTTTGTCATTCTTAACTTCAATTAATGAAAAAGAATCAAAGCAGCCTTTCTGCTACTATACCCTCCAATTTTTTAAGCACATTGCAGTTGCGTTTCCAAAAAAACATGCATCGTCATAAGGGGTTAAAATGGGATGAAGTAGAAAAAGCCTTACAGGCTTCTTTGCCTAAGCTTGCCTCTTTGTATCAAATGGAGCAAACCGGCGGCGAGCCAGATGTGGTAATATTGGGTAAAAAATCGGGCTCAATTGTTTTTTTTGATTGCTCTGCCGAAAGCCCAAAAGGCAGAAGAAGTATTTGCTACGATAAGGCTGCTCTCGATGCCAGAAGAGAAAATAAACCTTCGCATAGTGCTTTAGCAATGGCCACAGAGATGGGTATAGAACTATTGTCAGAACAGCAATACCGCAGTTTGCAGGAAATAGAAAAATTTGATGAAAAAACTTCCAGTTGGATTCTTACACCCGATGCTATAAGAAAACGTGGAGGTGCATTATTTTGCGACAGGCGCTATGATGCTGTGTTTGTTTATCACAATGGGGCAGATTCTTACTACGCCGCCAGAGGGTTTAGAGGATGCCTGAAGCTGTAAAATTTATGCTGAAATAGAGAACTTATTTTCTATACTTATGATACCATTAAAGGCATCGCATAGAAAATAAGTTCTGAAATAAATTTATTTATGGGCTTCAATTTTCTTTACAAAATTAGCCTTGGGTTGTGCGCCCACTAATTTATCTACCACTACACCGCCTTTTACAAACAGAATAGCAGGAATGCTGGTAATGCCATAATTCATAGATACCTGTGGGTTATTGTCCACATTTACTTTTCCGATTTTTACTTTTCCATCATATTCTTTTGCCAATTCTTCTATTACCGGGCCAATTGCACGGCAGGGGCCACACCATTCTGCCCAAAAGTCAACAACTGATAATTTATCAGAATCTAATACCTCAGTTTTAAAATTTGCATCTGTAAGTTCGAGTGCCATAGTATAATTTTTAATTTTTTATTATAAAGAAATGTATCGGCAAATTTATAGCCATTCATTAGATATTGCCTTTATAACATATCCACAACCTATTTGGCAGTGTAAACAGGAATAAAAGGCAGTTTTTAGACTAAACCAACACTTATATCCACATTTGAATTTTTATTTAAGAAATATGCCATCTCATCATTCATGGTAAAACCCATCTCAAGAGTACTCATCATAATTTTCAGGTTTTGTGCAGGGTCGTTTATTTGAAAAATAAGTTTAGTATTGCCGGGATGTGTTTTTACATTATTGTCAATAAAATCTACAAATTGTGTATCTACATTTTCAGCAGCAATGTCTATTGTTACCTGCTTTGTCATGGTAGATTTTACGGTTTCCAGTAAATGTAATTTTGAAAGATTAAAAGAATATACATTGCTATTATACCTTTGCTTAAATGCGCCTTCTACCATTAAGATCATTCCTTTATCCAGGTAATGGCTATACTTTGCATAGTCTTCGCTCCAAAGCATAAACTCTGCTTTGCCGCTAAAATCTTCGAGGTGCAGTACGCCAAAATTTTTTCCGTTTTTTGTTAGCCTGTGTTGTGCATCTATCACTAGCCCTGCCATCCGCATTGTTTTAGTTGTAGGTGAAACGTCTACAGCATTTTTTATTTCATTAAATTCATTAAGCGGAGTAAAATTGTAATGCTTTAGTTCAAATTTAAAATTATCGAGTGGGTGGCCACTCATATACATTCCGGTAACTTCTTTTTCAAAATCGAGTTGCTCTATTAATTGCCAGGGGGCGCAGGTAGCCAGCTTTGGCGGAACTATTTCGGGCATTGCCAAATCGCCAAAAAGTGTATTGCTGGTATTGGCAGCCTGCGATTGAAAAACGGCTCCAAATTTCACAATCTTTTCAAGCGATGCAATATCTCCGGGTGCCTGATAAAAATATTGTGCCCTGTGCATTTCTTTAAAACAATCAAATGCGCCGCTATAAATCAGGCTTTCCAAAGATTTTTTGCTGACGGCCCTGGAGTTTACTCTTTTTACAAGGTCAAATACATCTTTGTATTTACCATGTTTATTTCTTTCGGTTATGATGTTTTCGATGGCATTTTCGCCTACTCCTTTCAGGCCGCTAAATCCAAACCTGATTTCCCCTTTTTCATTTACAGCAAATCCGTTTTGCGATTCATTAATATCTGGCCCTAATACTTTTATGCCCATGCGCTTGCACTCTTCCATAAAGAAAGTAATTTTTTCAATACTTCCGGCATGATTGAGCACGGCGGCCATATATTCGCTTGGGTAATGCGATTTTAAATATGCCGTTTGATATGCTACAAATGCGTAACAGGTAGAGTGAGATTTATTAAAAGCATATTGAGCAAACGCTTCCCAATCCGTCCATATTTTTTCCAGCTTATCTTTCGGGTGCCCCTTACCGGTAGCTCCCTCTATAAACTGTACTTTCATTTTATCCAATACATGCTTTTGCTTTTTACCCATTGCTTTTCGCAATACGTCTGCATCCCCTTTGCTAAACCCCGCCAGCTTTTGCGATAATAACATTACCTGCTCCTGGTACACGGTAATGCCATAGGTTTCTTCCAGATATTCTTTCATATCCGGAATGTCATATTCTACTTTTTCACGGCCATGCTTACGTGCAATAAACTGGGGTATATAACTTATAGGGCCCGGCCTGTACAAGGCGTTCATGGCTATCAGGTCATCAAATTTATCAGGCTTTAATTCTCTCAGGTATTTTTGCATACCGGCGCTTTCAAACTGAAAGGTAGCATTGGTATCGCCCTGCTGAAATAGCCTGAAAGTTTTTTCATCATCCAAGGGCAAAGCATCTATCTCAATATTGATATCATAATTTTTCTGTATGATGGATAATGCTGTTTTTAAAATACTGAGGGTTTTAAGCCCAAGAAAATCCATTTTTATTACACCGGCTTCTTCAATAGAACTGCCTTCAATTTGGGTAAGCCACAAGTCTGATTCTTTAGAAGTAGCTACCGGCAATAATTCTGTAAGGTCTTTAGGTGCAATAATGATGGCCGATGCATGTATTCCTGTATTGCGTACCGAGCCTTCTAATACTTCTGCTTCATGTAAAATTTTACTTAGCAGGTCATCATTCTTATAAATATCTCTCAGGCGTTTTACGTTTTCTAAATCATCTGCCTGTAATTGTTCTTTATCTTCCAGCGATTGATCCCCACCTTTCTCACTCTCTTTGATGGTAAGAGGGGCATGCAGTAATCTTTTTAAAACTATGCCCGGCCGCTCCGGTACTAACTTTGATAATGCCCTGCTTTCACTTATTGGCAGGTCCATTACCCTGGCCACATCTGCTATACTCGATTTAGCAGCCATTGTACCATAGGTAATAATTTGAGCCACCTGGTTTTTACCATATTTATCCACTACATAGTTCAAAACTTTTTGCCGGCCTTCATCATCAAAGTCGGTATCAATATCTGGCATAGATTTGCGCTCGGGGTTTAAAAAGCGCTCAAAGAGCAAATTGTATTTGATAGGGTCAATATTGGTAATGCCAATACAATAAGCTACTGCACTACCGGCAGCAGAACCACGTCCCGGGCCTATAAACACTCCCATATCTCTGCCGGCTTTTATAAAATCGCTTACAATTAAAAAGTACCCGGCAAATCCCATTTTACGAATAATATCTAACTCAAATTGTAAACGTTCTTCTGCAGCTGTAGTAAGAATTTTATAACGTGCCTTTGCACCACTCCAGGTGAGGTGTGCTAAATATTCGTCCTGGCTTTTAAAATTGGCCGGTACTTCAAAATATGGTAATAGTATATCTCTTTTTAAATCCAGCAACTCTACCTTATCTACTATTTCGTTTGTATTGTCTATTGCCTGTGGCAGGTCGGCAAATACTTTGCTCATTTCATCACCGGTCTTCAAATAAAATTGATCATTCGGAAAGGCAAACCTTTTATTTTTTGTAATGATATCATCATCAGCAAACTCCCTGATTGCAGGCGTACTTTGTTTTTCGCCGGTATTAATGCATAATAAAATATCATGGGCATTAAAATCTTTTTGATCTACATAATGGCTGTCATTGCTTGCAATTACTTTTACATTGTATTTTTTTGCAAACTTTAATAATACCTCGTTTACTTTTTCCTGCTCGGGTATGCCATGCCTTTGCAGCTCTACATAATAATCTTGTTGAAAAATATTTAACCACCATTTAAATTCATTTTCGCCCTCGGCTTCTCCTTTTTTTAAAATTGTTTGTGGCACCAAAGCGCCCAGGCAACAAGTAGTGGCTATTAGCCCCTCATGATATTTATGAATAAGCTCCTTATCAATTCGGGGATATTTACTGTACATTCCTTCAATAAAGCCCAGCGATGTTAGCTTCACCAGGTTTTTATAACCTGTTGCATTTTTTGCCAAAAGTATTTGGTGATGACGTGGGTCTTTTTCGTCCTTACTAAAGGTTTTTCGGGTACGATCGGTGGTTATATAAAATTCGCAACCTACTATTGGTTTTACTTTTAGTGTACCATCATCATTTTTATGATTATATGCTTCTTTTACAAATTCAAATGCACCAAACATATTGCCATGATCGCTAATGGCAAGTGCAGGCATTTTATCAGCAATGGCTTTTTTATACAAATTCTTTATAGAAGCCGCACCATCCAAAAGAGAGTATTGGGTATGTACATGTAAGTGTGAAAATTTCATCCTCTATTTACCTTATTTTGTTTTTTTTAAAAGGGTAAATACAAATATCGTTAATCAGTGGGGGAAGTTGTACTGCGTTTTTCCACATCTGTTTTTATTACATAATTATGTATGCTTACCGGGTAGTATTCATCAGTATTTTTAAATTTGTTAGCTTTTATATTCTTCCCTATTCTTTTGTATAAATAGTTTACTCAATTGGCTAATGATAAGCCTATCTGGTTTTTTAACAACTTTTTTATTATGTATAAATACTTTGATTTTCAGTACAATTAATTGATTATTACATACTAATTAGCAAAATGCTTGCGTTTATAGTTGATAAAAGTTAACTTTGCGTCACAATATTCAGAAATACTTATTTATTAATTGTTTGTAGGACAAGGATTATAGGTAGGAAAATAACAACAGAAAAGTACAAAGCACAAAAGAAGAGCAAATAACACAAGACTAAGTCGTGCATACGTGTAAACACAATTTACGTATGAAAAGCTTATTTTTTGTTTCTGTTGCTTTTAGCATTTTTTCAGGAGCATCATTATCTGCCTCAGCCCAGGTAAAATTTATTGACGGGATTGAAATTAATCCACAGCAAACTAGTTATCATATTGGCTCATCGGCCAACGATGCTATACTTACCAATTTTAGCAAAAGCAAAAATACTTCAACAGGCGTTGCAAATTCTTCTGTTATTAGTACAGAGAATTGTAGCCACATGCAGTTTAAGTATGCACAGCTTTTGAATAGAGAAGTAGAGTCTATTACCAATACATCTTTATATACATTTATTGACGAATGGTGGGCAACCCGTTACCGCTATGGCGGCACTACCAGAAATGGTATTGACTGCAGCGCCTTTACAGGGTTGTTAGAAAATACAGTGTATGCTACCACTATGCCACGTACGGCAAGAGAGCAATACGCAGATTGTGAAAAAATAGACCGTAATAGCCTTGCAGAAGGTGATTTGGTATTTTTTAATACTCGTGGCGGTGTAAGCCATGTAGGCGTTTACTTAGGCGATGGATATTTTGTACATGCCAGTGTAAGCAGCGGTGTTACCATCAGCAATCTTTCTGAAGATTATTATAGCAGAAAATTTATTGGCGGCGGCAGGCCTTTAAATGTTGCTGCAACTTCTACGGCAGCTATTACAAAATAATCTAGTCCACTTTTTTTGTGTTGATGTAAAAATTATTGTCTACGCTAAAGGAAGAATCTCCTTCGGGGTATAAAGACAATATTTTCCAGTCTTCTGTAGGCTTTATCCATCGGTTTCCTTTAAAATGAATAAGCAGGGGCATGTTAAAACCGGGTACACAATTGCTGTATCTGTACTTTAGCGTATATCCTTTTACGTTATACTCCAATACAGGTATTTGCACGGTACGCAGGTACTGGTCAAATACTTTGCTAAAATCTATGTGAGATTTTATGCTGATATAATTTTCAACCTGAGCACTGGTAACGGTTTGATGATAAAATGTACTATTAAGGCCACGTAATATTTGCCTGAATTTTTCATCATTGTTTATTACCTGTCTGATATTGTGAAGCATATTGCCACCTTTGTAATACATATCGCCGCTACCTTCATTATTTACACCATACCTGCCAATAATTGGTATATCGTTGCTAATTCTTTTGCGGGTGCCTATTACATATTCATCACCGGCTTTTTTGCCATAGTAATAATCTGTAAATAAGGTTTCGCTATAGTTGGTAAAGCTTTCATGTATCCACATATCAGCTATATCTTTACTGGTAATATTATTGCCAAACCATTCGTGGCCGCTTTCATGCACAATGATAAAATCCCATTTCAATCCCCATCCGCTAGCAGATAAATCTTTGCCGGCATAGCCATTTTGATAACCGTTGCCGTAAGCAATGGCACTTTGATGCTCCATGCCTAAATGCGGTGCCTCTACCAATTTGTAGCCATCTGCATAAAAAGGGTAGGGGCCAAACCAATGCTCAAATGCTTTCATCATGCGGGGGGCGTCTTTAAATTGTTTTTTTGCTTTATCTATATTATAATCAAGTACCCAATAATCCATACTGAGTGGGCCTTTTTCAGCTTTGTATATTTCGCCAAAGTGTACATATTTACCAATATATGGCACTATGCAGTAATTATTAATGGGGCTTTTAACCGTCCAGGTATAAGTAGTATATCCTTTGCCGGCTGCTTTTTTTTCGGTTAATCTTCCATTGCCTACGGCCATTAAACTATCGGGTACGGTTATACGCAAAATGGCGCCGCTGTCCGGTTCATCACTTTGTACATCTTT
>JAFDXD010000116.1 GCA_018268135.1 Bacteroidota bacterium | reverse complement strand
GGAAAAACCGATGCAGCACCAGCGGCTGCACCAGCAGAATCTGGAAACATTATGGATAAAATAAGTGATGTGATACCTGGATAAGCCGGGCAAAAAGTAGAAGACTTTGCAAAAAATGCTGCACACAAAGCTGAAGATTTGTTTGACAGTGCAAAAGAAAAATTGAGCGGCTTATTTGGCGGCAACAAGCAGGGGTAAGAAAATAATGTATTTATAAAAAAATGCCGCTTAAAAATAGCGGCATTTTTTATTCGGTTGCATGGTTGCAATAATCTAATATGGCATCTATCTCTTCATTTGCAAGCTGCGAAAAAGGGGGCATGATGGTACCATTCCATTTCGTAAATAATGATTTTGCATATTCATTCTTTGCAATTACAGATTGCGAATTTTTTACAAATTCATGCAGCAGGTTTATATCTTTCCAACGCTCAACAACTCCTTTAAGTGCCGGCCCTGTAAAATCCTGATTGGGCTGATGGCATTGTGAGCAATTGATTTTAAATAATTGTTCAGCATCAATATTTTTTTTGACTGCTTCCTGTGTGGCGCTTGTAACACTTTCGGTACTGCTTTTGTTACTATTACAACCCAATGTAGCTGCTACTAAATACAATAGGATAATTTTTTTCATACTTAACTGAACTAAAAAATATTTTCAAAAGTACAAAATGAAATTACATTGTATGAAATGCTGCTTAGTGTTCCATGTATGATTTTACTTCAATATAATCAGTAGCGTTCAGTAATTTTTTATAATTGGCTGCCAGTTTATTAGATGTGAGCAGAGAAATGGTGGCAGTATCTTTTTCTCCGGTATTTTGTGTTATAACAAGTGTATTACTATTGAGCAGGCTGTATGATGCTGTATCTTTTACATTATTTAATTGTTGATATAAATTGCCATTGGTATTAAAATTAAAATAGTCTGATGGTTGACCAAGGTATGTAACAGAGCTGTCTTTGATAGATGTATGGAAATGCGTGGTAATACTATCTACCTGCCAGTTATTTTGCAAAAGGGTTAAATTGGTTTGAGTGTTTGCAGGAGAATCATCATTAGTACAAGATGCGAATACAATGGCGGAAACAGAAAACAAAATGGTTAGTTTTTTTACAACTTTCATAATAGTATTTTTTATAGGTTAAAGAAATACTACTGAGCAAGGATTGCGCCAAAGCTGTAATAAAAAAAAGTTTTAGGTAAAATTTAAAGCTGATGAAAAATTATTTTAATATCTCTCTTCCGATTACTAATTTTTGAATTTCGCTCGTACCTTCTCCAATGGTGCAAAGCTTGCTATCCCTGTAAAATTTTTCTACCGGAAAATCTTTGGTATAACCATAGCCTCCAAATATTTGTACTGCATCGGTGCTTATTTCTACGGCTATTTCGCTAGCATAATACTTTGCCATAGCGGCTTGCTTAGTCATTGGCAGGTGCTTTATTTTCAGGTCGCATGTTTCATTGATGAGCAATTCTGCACACTCTATTTTGGTTGCCATATCGGCCAGCTTAAAGGCTATGCCCTGAAAATCTGCAATGGGTTTATCAAACTGATGCCGCTCTTTTGCATATTGCACTGCTGCTTCGTAAGCTCCTTTTGCAATACCAAGGCTTAATGCGGCAATAGAAATGCGGCCACCATCTAATACTTTCATAGATTGTTTAAACCCTTCTCCTACTTCGCCTATACGCTGTTCGTCTGGCACTATACAATCATCAAAAATCATTTCGGCAGTTTCGCTTGCACGCATGCCAAGTTTATTTTCTTTTTTGCCTGCAGTAAATCCTGCTGCACCACGGTGTACTATAAACGCTGTTGAATTATCTTTTGTCCTTGGCTCTCCTGTGCGGCAAATAACTACAGCCACATCCCCGCTTTTGCCATGAGTAATAAAATTTTTTGTGCCGTTAATTCTCCAATTGTTGCCCTCTTTTATGGCAGTCGTTTTCATATTTCCTGCATCGCTACCGGTGTTAGCCTCTGTAAGCCCCCAGGCTCCTATCCATTGGCCTGTGGCAAGCATGGGTAAATATTTTTGTTTTTGCTCTTCATTGCCAAATGCTAAAATATGGCCGGTACACAACGAATTATGTGCTGCCAGCGAAAGCCCAATTCCGCCGCAAACTTTTGCTATCTCCTGAATTACGGCACTGTATTCAAAATAACTAAGCCCCGTACCGCCATAAGCCTCGGGAACCAATACACCCATCAATCCAAGCTTTCCCATCTCTTTAAAAATTTGAACGGGAAACTCCTGACTTTCATCCCACTCCATCAGGTGGGGTTTTATGTATTGCAATGCAAAATCTCTGGCTGACTGGGCTACCTGTAGTGTTAGCTCATTTTTTGAAAAATCCATATATGCAACAATCGTTTTAAGGCTGCAAACTTAGGCTATTTAAAATACTAATAAATGTTTGCTTCAATAAATTATTCTACTGCTAAATAAGGCGCAACTTTGTTATAAATTTCTTCATCAATCGCCATAATTTTTTTGATATCTTCTATTTTCTGATATGGGCCATGCTGTGCTTTATATTGCAGGATAAGGTTTGCCAGTTGCCAACGGATATAAGGATGCGCTTTTAACTCTTCCAGGGTTGCAGTATTGATATTTATTTTCTTTAGAGGTTCATGATTAATTTGCAAGTAAGGTTTTATTTTTTGAAAGGTACTATCCGGCAGTCCAAAGGTTTCGCCTACCTGGTTAATGGAGTAAAACCCTCCAAGCCTGTTTCTAAAATTAATAATACGCCTGGCATAAGCAGGGCCAATGCCGGGCAGGCTGATGAAAGCCATAGTATCTGCTTCGTTTATACTTAAGGGTTGTACTTCTTTTTTTACATATTCTTTTTTCTCATAAATAGGGTATGCCTTACCGGAAGCGGGCAAATCGTCCTTAACAATCCTGACAAATGGAATTAGTTTTTCAACAAAATCAGGACGGAGGCCCCATATTTTTTTTAAATCATCTGCCTGCCTGAATTTGCCGCCTTTACTAATATACTTTTGAATATTGTTTGCAATTTTTTCTTTTACCCCGAGCTTTATCCATCCACTTACCGGTAAAGTATTGGGGTCAAAGCTAAACAGCACTCCTTCGGGTTGTGCAAAATGATGATAATCTGCAGAAGAATAGTTTTTCTTATTGCTCTCTATTTGGTAATTGTAATTTTTTCGGGCAGATGATTTTATAACTTCTAAGCTATCCATTACATTCTTATAATCTGCTACTTTATTATTAGTATTATGACTATTAAATGAATAAAAAAAACGGAATGCAAGGGTAACAAGTAATACCAATCCCAGAATAACTATACTGCCATTTTTTTCTTTACGGGTAAAGTAAAAAGCTTGTATGAGGTACTTTTTTAGCATGGATTAAAT
>JAFDXD010000115.1 GCA_018268135.1 Bacteroidota bacterium | reverse complement strand
GGCTATGCCGGCGGAATTGTAAGCGCTGCAATGGATGGCGAAAGAGTAGCAGAAACAATCATTAACAAGTGGAAAACAAAATAATAAAATGGAAAATATAAATGCTGCTATGAAAAAATGGAGGCGGGAGTATCAGCCCCGACAGCAGCGGTAGCCCACTACTTAGTGGCTACAAGCGTATGGCGGGACCAATGCTGAGCATTGATAAAATGCTCCGCTACATAACCCTTTTATTTATACTTATAATTGTCCATTCATAACTTTTGTAACAATTAATAGAGTAATGCATCTAATTTTATAAAAAATAATTTAGCGATGATGACATTGTTGGAAATAAAAAATCTTAAAAAATATTATGCTACGCAAAAAGCGGTGGATGATATTAGTTTTAGCATTGAGCAGGGAAGTATTTTTGGCTTGCTTGGGCCCAATGGCGCCGGCAAAACCACTTTACTACGAATGATTACCGGGATATTTTACCCTGATAGTGGCGATATTATTTTTAACGGCAAAAAATTTGACCCGCTAAATGACATAAAAGAAATTGGGTACATGCCCGAAGAGAGAGGCTTGTATAAAAAAATGAAAATTGGTGAGCAGGCATTGTACCTGGCCCAACTGAAAGGCTTAAGCAAAGCAGAAGCAGAAGCAAAGGTGAAGGAATGGTTTATAAAATTTGAAATGCAGAGCTGGTGGAATAAAAAAGTGGAAGACCTGAGCAAGGGTATGAGTCAAAAATTGCAATTTGTAACTACTGTACTGCATCACCCTAAATTAATTATATTGGATGAACCTTTTAGTGGCCTTGACCCTGTAAATGCTAATCTTATAAAAGAAGAAATTTTTAAACTTGCTAAGGCAGGCAGCACTATTATATTTAGCACACACCGTATGGAGCAGGTAGAAGAAATTTGCGATCATATTATTTTGCTCAATAAAGGACAAAAAATATTAGATGGTACGGTTAATAATGTGAAACAGGATTTTAAAGAAAATATTTACAGCATTGGCGCTCACATATTGCCTGAAAACCTGATGACACACATATTTGAAGTGATAAAACACCAACCGGATAAGTTGCTGATAAAATTATTGTACGATACCAGGCCTAATGATGTTTTAAACTTTTTTATAGGCCAGGGCATTAGTATCAACTCATTTAATGAAGTGATGCCATCTCTAAATGATATATTTATAAAGCTGGTAGAAGGAACAGATACAGCAAGGCAATTTCAAAAAATTTAATAAGTATAATTATGAATAAGATAGGATTAATCATCAGCAGGGAATATTTTACAAGAGTAAAAAAGAAATCATTTTTACTGACCACGATATTAGTACCATTGGTATTAATTGCATTTTACGCCATTATTATTGTGATAGCTATAAAAGGCGGCTCTGATAAGCAATCAATAGCCGTGGTAGATAAGGCAGGCCTGTTTACAGATAGCAGTATAGCCGCCAACAATAAAAATATTCAGCTTACGCTTATTAACAATGAAACAGAAGCTTCATTTATTAATAAGTACAAGGAGCGTGGCTATCAGGCGTTTTTATACATTGCCCATATTGATAGTGGCTATGTATTGCACAGCCAGTCGTCTGTAAGCCTTACAACCACTTCTGCAATAGAAAAAATAATTAATAAGCAAATAGAAGCAAAGCGTATGCAGGAGCAGGGTATTGACCCTGCAAAATATAAGAGCATTGCTGCCGATGTATCTATTGACAATACAATTGATACCAAAGAAGGAGGCAAAAAAAGTGTAGCAGGGGTAGCTTATGCGGTGTCTTTTACTTGTGGCATGCTTATTTATATGATGATGATAGTTTATGGTGCACAGGTGATGCGTGGAGTGATGGAAGAAAAAACCAACCGTATTGCCGAAGTTATCATCAGCTCTGTAAAACCTTTTCAACTTATGTTGGGCAAAATAATTGGCATTGGGGCTGTGGGGCTTACTCAATTTGCTATTTGGATTATTTTGATATTTGGCCTGCAAATGCTTACTCCTCTTATTTTCCCGGATTTGTTTCATCAGCTAAACAGTGTATCACAGGCAGGAGGAAAAAGTTCTTTGATTGCCACTAGTTTGCAGGGATTATCCTCTTTACCAATTTTAAAAATAGCGATATCATTTTTATTTTATTTTTTAGCAGGATATCTTACTTATGCCAGCTTATTTGCGGCTATTGGCAGTGTGGTAAGCGAAGATCAGCAGGAAGCACAGCAATTAATGTTCCCCATACTAATGCCCATTATTCTTGGATTTGTAATAATGACCAAAGCAATAAATGAACCCAATAGCAGCCTGGCAGTGTTTGGCAGTTTGTTTCCGCTTACTTCTCCCATAGTAATGATGGGGCGTATTACTTATGAAGTGCCTGCATGGCAACTGGCATTATCGGCAGCATTGCTTATAGGTTGTTTCTTTTTATTTACCTGGCTTACCGGAAAAATATACCGCACAGGAATATTAATGTATGGTAAAAAACCAAGTTGGAAAGAAATGATGAAATGGGCATTTAAAAAATCATAAAGTAGTTGTTGCTTCTACTTCCTTTGAAGGGGCTGCTGGTGCTGGATTTTCACCAAATACAGCATCATTTATTTCTGTATTGATGTATTGATAAATAATATCAGCAACAAACAGGACAGCACATAAAATGCATCCGATAATAAACCCTACAAATGCATAAATAAGCGCTGAAGGGGCTGTAATATCAAATGGTGGCTCTGGCTTATCCAGAGTTTCAATAATAGGAGTTACTTTTTGCAGGCGCCAAAGGGCTTCTTCTTTATTATTGGCAGATGCATCCCGCTGCCTTAGCACTCTTTCTTTATCTGCTATTAAGTTTTCTTTTGGTATGGTAAACTCTATTTTTTCGGGGTTGGTAAACAAGGTGGTATTTGCCATGTGAATGGCCCTCTTATCATATTCATTTAATACACCCTGCAGAGAATCCATTTTTCTTACAGTAAAATCGTAATCTACTTTAGCTTTTTTAATTTTAAGGTCTTTATAAAACTGCGATATTTTATCAATCAATACATTACTAACCGGAGTTAATAAATCGTACTCGGGGTTGCTAAAATTAAGTTCTAAAATTCCGTTTTTATTTATTTTAGCATTGATGGTAGCTTTTAGCATATTTCCGCCTACTGCAGCCAGATCAGAGTCATTGGTTGGTATTTTAATATCCTTACCAAAAAAAGATTTGTATTTATTAGCGCTTTCAATCAACAGCCTTGCAATATATTTATTACCAAACTGTGGCAACCTTTCCATTGCCACTGCTTCCCTGGTGTTTCGGCTGGTAGCCAATTCTACTATATTGATAGAAGCTTCCTGGCTAAAACTTTTGGGCACATCGCTTAAGCCGGTGATAGAGCTAAGCAGGCTGGATGCACCGGAGTTATCACTGCCACCTGTGAGGGGAAATACCGATGCTCTTGAGGTGTAAATTACCGGTTGTTTTTTGGCATAAAAGTAGAGTAACCCTGCTCCAACAATACCCACCAATACAACAAGCAATTTTACTTTTCTTAACCGTATAAAAATCTTTCGTGTTAGTTCGATAGTAGTCACGTAAGCTAATTTATTTTACATATTTAAAAATCAATGCAGTAAGTACTACAGGTACGGCTGCAATTAGTATTGATTTGGCAAGGTCTGCAATATCCTGACCATCAGGCTTAGGAGGTACTGTTACTATAGAGCCCTCTTCTACCTTTGGATAAAAATGGAAGAAAAAGATATTTTTAGTACGCCTGCTCTTGCCATTGGCATAGGTTACAAAAATTCTTTTTCGCCAGGGCCTAATACCTAATCCGCCGGCTTTATCTATATAATACATCAGGCCGGTATGTTCTTTATCAAATGCAATTTTAATGGGCGATTGTACCCTGCCCTGTACACTCACAAATGGATTTATTTCCGGCACAAAAACTACATCATGCTCTTGCAATACTACATCGTATTTTGAATTGCGGTGCTTTAAAGCCTGGTATAAATCAATGCTTACCGGCTCATCCAAAGTTTTGTAAGCATTGGAAGTACTGTCTTTTTTGGGTATGCCGTTAGAGTCGAGCGCTACTTTACCTAATACATTATCTCTTAGGTCATCTACTTTTTTTCTGAATAATACTGCCCCGGATAGGTTGGCATTATCTTTTAGCCCACCTGCTCTATCAATGTAAGAAGACAGTCTTTCAAATTTATTAAGCCTGGGATATAGCCCAGGATATTTTATTAGCCCTTTTAGTTCTACATTTTCCTGCAATTCAAAAGTGGGATTTTTGCGTACAAAAACCTGGTCGTAGGGCTTTAATTTTATTTTATCTGCAGCGGTATCAATTCTTAAATCGGGCGATACGGCATAAGAATGTATTACAGTTCTGGTAGGTTTTAAACCTTTTTTTGCGGAGTCAACATCTACAATACTTGCAATATCGAGTCTGCCATATTCGGCGGATTGTTTAAGCCCTCCGGATAAATATAAAAGATCCTGCAAAGTCATACCACCATACTTTCTTACTTTTCCTTCTTTGCGTACTTCACCAAATATTTCTACATATTGTGCATCTTCAAAATCGCTATTAGAAAATAATTGGATAACATCATTGGGCTGCAATAAAATATTGCTGGTACTGGTACTGTCATTACTGTTGATATCAGAAAGATCTACTTCCAGCCTGTCTGACTGAAGATTGGTAGAATCTCCTGCGCCCCTGAAAATATATGCACGGGGCAAATAGGTATTGCGTGTAACACCACCTGCCCTGTTGATTACATCAAATAAATGATCATTTTTTCGCAGTTCATAAAAATCGGGATAGGTAACTTCGCCCCTCAATTCTATTTTATTGGCGATACCGGGTTTTATGAGATTTACTTTTACAATATCTCCATCTTCCAGTAAAAAATCTTCGCCTGCTATTTTAGTAATTGCATTTGCATTTACATCGTGCTGTACCTGCTTTTCATTTTCGGATCGTAATACTTTTAAACCTGAGGCCAATGCATCCGAATTTAACCCGCCACTATATTTTAAAAGCGCTTTTATGCCTTCATCTTTTTTTAACTGGTAATACATGGGCCTCTTAAACTGCCCTGTTGCCAATACTTTTTTCTGCACAAAACCTACAATTACAAAATCATTGTTTTGCAGGTAAATATGTTTTCCAAAGTCGCCACTGGTAAGGTATTTATACACATCTAATTCATCTATTACTCTTCCGTTTCTTTTTATCTGGATATTGCGTAAGTCGCCAAACTCCGTTACACCACCTGCTTTTGCAATTACATTAAATGCATTGCTAAAGGCAGATACCGTGGTAGGCCCTCCATTTTTTACTTCGCCTACTACATTTACATTGATAGAGCGTGGCTCGCCCAATGTGATGGAAATATTGGTACCGGGTGGTACTACTGCCTTAAACCTTGAGTATAAGATAGCTCTTGCATTGTCAAAGGTTAATCCTGCCACATTTATTTTTCCCATGCCCTGCGGAAAAATGGAGCCATCCCTGGCTACCACATAGCTTTCCTGGTATTCTGCGGCTCCCCATAGCGCTAAGATAATATGGTCCCCCACGCCAATTGGGTAATCGAGCGGTGGTACCGAAAGTTCGGAAAGATCGGAAACGGCTGCATTTGAAAATACATCTGCGCCATAAGTTTGATCAGGGCTATACGAATTTTTTTTAATATTATCCTGCTGAACACTATCCTTATCGAGTTTTGTATTTGACTTTACCAGTGCGGCATTTTTATCCTTGCCGGTTTCTCTATTTTTATCGCTTAGTAAAGAGGAAAGCTGGGTTTGCGAAAGTGTTTTGGGATCTATCTGATTGGGATTAATTTCAGTAGGTAATTGCTCTACGGGTATTTGTACCGGTGGCTGGCAATATGTTGAAAAACTTATCAATAAAAGTAAGGGTAAAGTAAAATACCTGCATAGGGATCTCCAAGTGGCGATTTGCATTTGAATGTGGGGTTAGTTTACTAATTTTTTAAAATTGAGCAAATATAATGTTTTATTGTAGTGAAAGCCCCAACAGCCTCTTATATTCATTCCATATTTCATCCACAATGTGTGCAGCCGGTTTTATTTCGTGTATCAATGCACTTACCTGGCCTATTTCTAATTCGCCTTGTTGCATATCGCCTTCAAACATACCCTTTTTAGCCCTGCCCCTACCCAGTAATTTTTCCAGGGTATCGGCACCTTCTGCATTTGATTCGGTCTGATGTATCTGGTTATAAAATTCATTTTTAAGCAACCTTACAGGTGTTAACTGTTTTAAAGTAAGAATAGTATCGCCTTCACTAGCATTTACTACGGCATTTTTAAAATTAATATGACAACTGGCCTCGGTACTTGCTACAAAGCGGCTTCCTACCTGCACAGCGCTGGCTCCTAATACCATTGCAGCTAACATTTGCCTGCCAGTGGCAATACCTCCGGCTGCAATTACGGGTATTTTTACAGCATTGCTTACGGCGGGTATTAATATAAAACTAGTTGTTTCTTCTCTTCCATTATGCCCACCGGCTTCAAAACCTTCGGCCACTACTGCATCGCAGCCTGCCTGCACTGCTTTTAGTGCAAACTTGCTGCTACTTACCACATGCACTACTATAATACCATGCTGCTTTAAAAATGTGGTATGCGTTTTAGGGTTGCCAGCACTGGTAAATACTATGGGCACTTTTTCATCTATAATTATTTTAATATGCTGCTCAATATCGGGATATAACAAGGGAAGATTTACTGCAAAAGGTTTACTGGTAGCTGCTTTGCATTTTTGTATATGCTCTTTTAATACGGGTGGATACATACTTCCGGCGCCAATGATGCCTAAGCCCCCGGCATTGCTAACGGCACTTGCAAGCTTGTAGCCACTGGCCCAAATCATTCCGGCTTGTATAATGGGTTTCTCAATATTAAATAAAGATGTAATTCGGCTATCAGTTATATTCATATTTGTAAACTACTTAATAAATAGAATAAAAAATAAGAAACTTACAAAAAATTAAGTGTAGGATGAGGCTCTTTATTTTACGCCGCCGCCAAGATCAATAGCCGTATTGTCGCCAATATTTAAATTGCGGCTTACTCCTTTTACCTCAGCATCGCTGCCTATTAGAGAGTTGCTTAGCACTATTTCAAACAGGTTAGAGTATGAGCCAATGATAGAATTTTTTACTACGGTATAATTTACAATGGTATTATCTCCAATAGCCACATTAGGGCCAATTACAGAATTATTAATAATACAGCCTTCGCCAATACTTACCGGGGGAATGATGATGCTGTTTTCAAAATCTTTTTGTGTTTTATTTTCGCCGCCAAATTTTTTTAGCAGTATTGCATTCGATTCGAGCAGCGAATCTTTTTTACCACAATCAAACCAATTATTTACTTTAAAAGCCTGAAACTTTGCACCCTGCTGTATCATACATTCAAGTGCATCTGTCAGGTTAAATTCATCGTAGCTGCGGAGTTTAATATCCTGTATTTTATGCAGGCAGTTAAATAAAAAATCGGTTTCTTTTATTTTATACACACCTACCAATGCCATATTGCTTTTAGGTATAGAGGGCTTTTCTACTACTCTTGTAATAAAAAATCCGTCTTCGCTAAGCTCTGCTACTCCAAAGTTTCGGGGGTCATCTACTTTTTTTATTCCCAGCATTGAGTAGGGCGCTTTTATAATTTCATGAATATCGTACTCAGCAATTGTATCGCCCAACACAATTAATATTTCATCATTTGCCACCAGTTCTTTTGTAAGCTCAATGGCATGCCCAATGCCATGCCTTTCGCTTTGGGTAATAAATTCACAGTGGAGATCGGGATAATTTGTCTTTACGTAATTCTGTATTTTATCGCCCAGGTAACCTATAATAAAAATAAAATCCTTAATGCCTGCATCTTTTAGCTGATCTACAATGATACTGAGAATGGTTTTACCCGCCAGCGGTATTAATGCCTTGGGTTGCGTATATGTGTGTGGGCGAAGTTTGGTACCTGCACCCGCTACTGGAATAATGGCCTTCATTGATAATGTTTTGATCTAAACCCTTATAATTTTTTAAAAAAATAGTTGTCTGTATTTTTTTGGGAAGGTGAAAGTAATACTTTTTTAACTAAATGAAGTTGAGTACAATTTTAAAGAAGGATAATGTAGGTTATTTAGGCTAATGATTATCTTATTATTCAGTTTAAAATTTTTAGCTATTGCCCGCCACAATATAAGGAGTTACAATAGTTATTGTAATGTAGTGTAAAAGTATAAAGAAGGGTTGCCAACATTAGAGCCGGTTAGCAATGAGTTTTATAAAAAAAGAAAATGACCGAAGTATAAATGATGCCCAAAGATGGGTAGCCGGGCTAATAGCCCTGGTAGAAGCGGCACCGGAGCGTAGCGGAGGTATAGCGAATAACAGGACCGATGCTGAGGCAAATACCTATGCCCGGCTCCATTTTTTTCTTTCATTCTCATTTCTAATTTCTATAATGATTTATCAGTTTTTCAATTCTTATATTTGTGCCCTTAAACCTTTTCTATGCAAAGAGATACAGCCATATTTAACCTAATTAATAAAGAATTAGACAGGCAGCGCAACGGTATTGAGCTGATAGCGAGTGAAAATTTTACAAGCAGGCAGGTAATGGAAGCAATGGGTACATCGCTTACTAATAAATATGCTGAGGGCTACCCCGGCAGGCGCTACTATGGTGGTTGCGAAATTGTAGATCAGGTGGAGCAGCTTGCCATAGACAGGATAAAACAGGTTTTTAATTGTGAATATGCCAATGTGCAACCCCACAGTGGGGCACAGGCCAATGCTGCATTAATGCTGGCCATCTTGCAGCCCGGCGATAAAATACTTGGCCTTGACTTGAGCATGGGCGGCCATTTAACGCATGGATCACCGGTAAATTTTTCGGGCAAATTGTACAAACCATCTTTTTATACAGTAAAAAAAGATACGGGGCTTATAGATTATGAAATGCTTGAAGAGAAAGCCCGTGCAGAAAAACCCAAATTAATTATTCTTGGAGCCTCGGCCTACAGCCGCGATATTGACTATGCCCGTGTGAGAAAAGTGGCAGATGAAATTGGCGCATTTTTGATGTGCGATATGGCACACCCGGCAGGGCTTATTGCAAAAGGATTATTAAGCTCGCCTTTTGAAGCTTGTCATTTTGTAACGAGTACTACACACAAAACATTGCGTGGCCCAAGAGGAGGCATTATCCTGATGAAAAAAGATTTTGAAAACCCTTTTGGCCAAAAAGATTTAAAAGGAAACCTGAGAATGATGAGCAACCTGCTGGACATGGCTGTTTTTCCGGGTACGCAGGGTGGCCCGTTAGAGCATGTAATTGCCGCCAAAGCCGTAGCCTTTGGTGAATTACTTACAGATGAGTATGCTGCTTATGCCAAACAAATAGTACTAAATGCTCAGGCCATGGCAAAAGCGTTTATGGATAAGGGTTACCAAATAATTAGTGGTGGTACCGACAATCATTTAATGCTGATAGACCTTCGTAATAAAAACCTTACGGGCAAAAAAGCCCAGGAGACTCTGGATAAAGCTCATATAACTCTTAATAAAAATGCGGTACCCTACGATGATAAAAGCCCCTTTGTAACCAGTGGCATACGGGTAGGCGTACCCGCAGTTACCACCCGTGGCATGAAGGAAGCCGATATGGCTACCATTGTAAGCCTTATTGATAAAGTATTGATGCATATTGATGATGAAGCCATCATTGCCTCGGTAAAAGAAGATGTGAAAAAACTGATGAGTAATTTTCCGCTTTATCCTGAATTATAATTACGCTGCTACAGCTTTAATAAATATTGCCACATGAAAAAATTATTCTTTTTTCTGATTGCCCACGCTTGCCTTGTTTGCAATGCTCAGCAAAAGTTATTAACCATGCAGGATGCCCTGGTAAATAATAAAACCAGCCTCGCTCCCGAAAACCTTCGCCAGTTGCAGTTTGTAAAAGGTACTGATGATTATATTTACTTACAAAAAACAAGCGATACAGAAATATGGATGCGTGGTAATTTTAAAAGCAAAGCGGCCACAGCTTTTTTAACGCTTGCACAATTAAATCAACGTCTTAAAAATGCAAAGCAGGATTCTCTTACTGCCATGCCGGCGGTATTATTTAATAAAGATTCCTATTCTGTAACAGTAAGGGGTACTACTTATTCTTTTAGCAGCATTGACCAATCTTTTACTACCCAGCTTGATAAAAATTATGCTTCAAAAGAAAATATTGATCAAAGCAATGATGGTTACCTGGCCTACTTACAAAATCATAATTTATTTGTAGCAAAAGACGGAGAAGCAATACAGGTAACTACAGATGGCTCAGAAAATATTGTGTACGCTTCATCGGTACACAGGGAAGAGTTTGGTATAAGCAAAGGTACTTTTTGGAGCCACAATGGTAAGCTCCTTGCCTTTTACAGAATGAATCAAACTATGGTAACAGATTACCCAATTATAGACTGGACTACACGGCCAGCAAAAAATGTAAACATCAAATATCCAATGGCCGGTGATAGCAGCCACCAGGTAACAGTGGCTGTGTACAATGCCCTTACGCAAAAGACTGTGTACCTACACACTGAAGATGGTATAGAAAATGACAGCCCAAGTTCCTACAGTGTACTAAACAATATAAAAGAAAGATATTTAACCAATATAGCCTGGAGCCCCGATGATAAATATGTATTTATAGCCATACTAAACCGGGCACAAAATCACATGTGGCTCAATCAATATGATGCATCAACCGGCAATTTTATAAAAACATTATTTGAGCAAACTGATGAAAAATATACTGAGCCATTGGTGCCCATGCTCTTTGTAAAAAATAATCCTACCCAATTTATTTGGCAAAGCAGAAGAGATGGATGGAACCATTTATACCTCTACAACATAAATGGGCAATTAATAAAACAATTAACGCAGGGGCCTTGGGAAGTATTAGATGTAAAAGGGTTTGATGCAAATGGAAAGAAACTGTTGTACCTGGCAACGGAAGAATCGCCCATTACAAAAAACCTGTATGAGCTAGATTTAAAAACATTAAAAACAAAAAGAATAACCGCCGAAACCGGTGTACACAATACTCTTATTAGCACAAGTGGCCAATACATTATTGATAATTACAGCTCTGCCCAAAATGCAAGAACTGTACAAATAACAGAGGTAAAAACCGGTAAATCTAAAATTTTGTTACAGGCGCCAAACCCTTTATCGGCATACTCTTTAGGGCAGCTTTCTATTTTTACTATTCCTAATAAAGAAGGTACGGATTTATATTGCCGTATGTACAAACCGGTGGGGTTTGACAGTACAAAAAAATATCCGGTAATAGTGTATTGCTATGGCGGGCCGCATGTACAATTAATAACAAACAGTTGGAATGCCGGCGCTTCAGACTATTGGTTTCAATACATGGCAGAAAGAGGCTACCTGGTATTTACAGTAGATACCAGGGGTAGTGCAAACAGGGGCAAAGCTTTTGAACAATCTATTTTTAGAAATGTAGGGGGCGTACAAATGCAGGATCTTGAAAGTGGAATTGAATACCTAAAAAAATTACCATTTGCTGATGATAAAAAAATGGGCCTGTTTGGTTGGAGCTTTGGCGGATTTTTGACAACAGATTTTGTACTCAATCATCCGGGGGTATTTAAAGCTGCAGTGGCCGGTGGCCCGGTAATAAACTGGCAGTATTACGAAGTAATGTATGGAGAAAGGTATATGGACACACCCCAGGAAAACCCCGAAGGGTATTTAAATACTAACCTGATAAAGCAGGCGTATAAATTAAAAGGCAAACTATTGATCATACATGGGTTGCAAGACCCGGTAGTAGTGCAGCAAAACTCTGTGAACTTTGTAAAAGCCTGTGTAGATGCGGGAGTGCAGGTAGATTATATGATTTATCCCGGGCATGAGCACAATGTATTAGGCAAAGACAGGGCACATTTATACCAAAAGGTAACTGATTATTTTATGCAATATTTACAATAACATCATGGGCATTGCACAATTGAATGAAGAAGAAAATACTATTACCATACAGGCTAAAATTATTTTGTATGGTGATGCCTCTTATGATAATTTAAGTGAGGTGCTTGCAAAAAATATTGCCGACCACTGGAATGAGCCAAGGGCAACAGTAGTAATAAAAAATAAAGAGTACCGGGTATTGTTTGATATCATTGGCGAGTATGCCCCGGCGTTAGAGCCAATAGATGTTTTGCAAAATGATAATGCACTTAATAATTATTATAGAATAGAAGAATTTGCCGAAGGAGATATCTCATTTGTAGATGGGGTAAACAGCAATACCGGATATTTTAAATTAGCTAATCTTTTAAATAATTCTACAACTGCGGCGCATGAGTTTGGCCACTCATTAGGGCTCGATCACCCGGCACAGTTAGATATACGTGGGCAGGGAACCCCGGGCATCATGTACCCACGTGGCAGCATTGTAGATCCGCCATTTCAATACGACCCAAATGCAGCGCCGGGCACCAATGGCGGCACCCTCAACCCTTTTGTAAGAAAAGTATTGCAAAGCGATATTGACAATTTGCAGCTTCAAAAATTATCTTTTAATAAAAACGGCCTGGCTTTAATAGGCGATTTTACATCAGTATGGCACGAAAAACAAATCCCAGTTCATCGCATTTAAAATTAAATTTCCCTTCAATAAAAAACTATATCTTCCACCACTAAATATTTTGCAAGTATGGCTGTGTTAACCGTAAAGGAGCTTTCAAAAAATTATCAAAATATAAAAGCATTACAGCAGGTAAGTTTTTCGGTACCCGAAAAAACCGTGTTTGGCATATTGGGCCCCAATGGCAGTGGCAAAACCACCTTGCTTGGAATAGTGATGGATGTATTAAAAGCCACAGGGGGCAGCTACTCTTGGATGGGTACACAGCAGGAAAGCAGTGCTGAAATAAGAAAAAAAATAGGAACGCTTTTAGAAACTCCCAACTTTTACCATTACCTGAGTGCAAAAGAAAATTTAGTAATAGCTGCAAAAATTAAAGGACATGGAATTGAAAATATCGACAATGTTTTAAAAATAGTAAACCTTTATCAACGAAAAGATTCGAGGTTTAGCAGTTTTTCCTTAGGGATGAAACAAAGGCTGGCTATAGCTTCTGCCCTACTGGCCGACCCCGAAATATTGGTGTTAGATGAGCCTACCAATGGCCTAGACCCGGCGGGTATTGCCGAAATAAGAGAATTGATAAAAGAGCTAAACCGAAAGGGCAAAACCATTATTATGGCAAGCCATATTTTGGATGAAGTAGAAAAAGTATGTACGCATGTAGCCATTATTCAAAAAGGTGTATTAAAAACTGTAGGCCCTGTAAACGAAATAATGGCTACAGGAACATCTGAAGGCATTAAAAATACTGTGATAATAGAGCTTGCCGCAGATGACAATGAAGCTTTAAAAAATATATTACAATCATCAAATGATGTTAACGGCATTGTATCAATAGATAATTATTTGCAAATAACCTGCAATGAAAATATTTCTGCCTCTGCAATTAATCAATATTGCTTTAATAAAGGCATTGTATTGAAAATGCTTTCAGAAAAAAGAAAAAATCTAGAGACCAGGTTTTTAGAAATTACCGGCAATCAAAGTGATAAATAACCATTAAAAACAGAAAGGATACAATGTTAGAATTATTAAAAATAGAATGGCTTAAAATAAAAAAATACACAGCATTTATTTTGCTCAGCAGTTTTTATGTATTGGGCGTAGTGGCCTCTAATTACATAGTACATGAGTTCAAAAAAAATGTAGTAGATAAAGTGCAGGGCTCGCAGCTATTATTCTCCGGCTCTCCCTACGATTTTGATGTAGTTTGGAAAACCGTTACCTATTACAGCAGTTTCTTTTTAATGCTGCCTGCTTTGCTCATAGTAATTTTAATTTCAAATGAATTTGGTTTTAAAACTCATCGGCAAAATATAATTGACGGATGGAGCAGGATGCAATTCTTAAATGTAAAAGTAGTATCGGCAATATTAATTGCATTAGCATCTACCCTGGTGGTGTTTATTACCGGCCTGATATTTGGCTTCGCCTCCGGCACAAGTTTTTCGCTAAATGGATTTGAAAATATTGGCTATTTTTTATTAAAAGCAATAAGCTACAACATGCTTGCTGTGCTTATTTCCCTACTTACAAAAAAATCGGGCGTAGCCATTACAGTTTTTTTCATTTATACCATTTTTGAAAATGGCATTTCGCTTCTCTTGTTTTTTTGGGCAATAGAATTAAAAAAAGATTACAATTTTGATTGGGGAAACCTGGGCAATTACCTTCCCATGAATGCCTCTGATGGCCTGCTTACATCTCCCTTTCAAAATTTTTCAAATATGGCTTCCAAATTTTTGCCTACTGATTTTAATTGGGTGGTATTGGCTTTTGCTATTGCATACCTCATTTTATTTTATTCCTGGAGTAAAAGAAAAATGTTAAAATCAGATTTGTAACCCTTCTTTATTTAAGCAGGTTATTTAATGCCGTTTCAACAGTTGGGTATAAAAAAGTAAAGCCGGTAGCTTTTAGTTTTTCATTATCTACCGTTACGCTCTTTAGTACTTCTATACTTCTGTCTCCCATCATTATTTTTAAAATAAATGCAGGCACGTATATCGGTATAAAGCGTTTTCCTCTTAGGGTTTCTGCTAATTTTAAAATAAATGCAGCATTACTTACAGGCTCATTTGCCACAGCATTGTAGCTTCCCTGCATTTGAGTATTTTTAATACAGGCTAGGTATATCCTGCAGAGGTCATCAATATGTATCCAACTCATTACCTGTTTGCCACTGCCCAGAATGCTTGCTATTCCCCAGCGCAATGGTTTTTTAAACTCAGCCAGAGCTCCCCCACTTTTAAAAAGCACCATCCCACTTCGCAATTTGCAAACCCTTATTCCTAAAGCCTTTGCAGGCTCGCTACTTTGCTCCCATAGCTGGCAGGTGTTTCCTAAAAAATCTGATGCAGCGGGTTCATCTTCTTCAAAGGCATCGCCGGAAGTTTTATCTGCCCCATACCAGCCGGTAGCAGAGGCGCTTACAATTGTTTTTACTTTGCCTTTATTATTTTTTAATGTGTCAATGATAAGTTCTATACTTTTTGTACGGCTGTCAATAATTTCTTTTTTGTATGAGGCAGTCCATTTTTTATCTACTACTCCTGCCCCGACCAGATGAATGATATGATCTGCCTGCAGTACAGCCTGCACATCTATTGTACCATTTGCCACATCCCAGCCGGCATACTTTACCTGGGGAGTTTCCCTTTTATTTTGTAAAGACCTTGTAAGTACCGTTACCTGGTAACCATTTGATACCAACAAGCTTATCAAAGCCGTTCCTATCTGGCCGGTACCGCCTGTTATTATTACATTTTCCATTATTAAATACTTAAGCAGATATTAAATAGCATTTTAGTAAAATACGTTTTAGCATTTATTTATTTTTTCAAAAAATATTAAGTCGTAAATTTATATAAACACGCTACTTAATGCAAAAATCTATTTTTATATTTCTTACTGCAATAATAATTTTAAATATTACTGCAAGAGCTCAGCAAATTACTTACTCAGATATTAATAAAGACGATAATAAAAGAATAAGTTTTGATATATTAGGAAAATTTGACAGCACCTACCTTGTGTATAAAAAAGTAAACAACAAGCATTACATTACAATTTATGACAAGGATATGCATATCACCAATACCGTGAGGCTCGATTTTATTACAAGTAAAACCATTAATATTGATTTTGTAAAATACAGCAATGACTTTTTACTTTTTTATCAATATCAAAAAGGCAGTATCGTTTATTGCAATGCAGCCAAAGTAAGCAGCACAGGCCAGCTTATAGGAAATGTAAAATTATTAGACACTGCAAAAACCAACTTGTTTGAATCAAGCAACATATACTCCATGATAAATAGTGAAGATAAGCAGAAGATTATCCTATCTAAAATTCAACGTAAAAATGGCAATATAGCTTTTACTCAAAAAATGTATGACAGCTCTTTTCAAATGCTGGATAGTAGCCGGTTTGTATTTGATTACAACGATCGAAAAGATACTTATAGCGACATAGAATTGGCAAACGACGGCACCTATATGTTTACCAAAGAAATTGGCAATTACAGAAATGATTATTCTAAACAACTTCTCATTTATTATCATCCATTACATTCGGATACCCTCATAACAAAAGAAATTTTATTAGACGACAAATATGTAGAAAACGTAAAAATAAAAGTAGATAATTTAAACAACCAGATTGTAGTAGCCGCTTTTTCTATTTCAAAAAAAACCGGGAATACAGAAGGCATTTTTACTGCAAAAATTAATAAAGCCAATTTTGCCATTACCAATAAAGCCATTATGTACTTTAGTGATAGCACTTTAGATAAACTATCGGGCAGGCCTTCTGCCAGAACAGCTTTTAATGACTTTGCCTTACCGAATATTATATTTAAAAAAAATGGGGGCTTCATCCTTACAGTTGAAGAATATTATACACAGGGGCGAAACAACCGTTGGAACAGCCGTGATTATTTATACAGTCCATACTATTTCAATTCGCCCTATTATTATAACTACCCGGGCTACTATGGTTATAACTATTACCGGTACGACCCTTTTTACAGGTTCAACAGCAATCAGGATATAGTATATAATTACAATGATGTATTAATTTTTAGTTTTGACCCATCGCTTGTACCCGAATGGAATAATATCATCAATAAAAAGCAAAGCGATTTAAACGAAGACCAGTTTCTTTCGTATGCAACCATCAATATGGGTGCTGAGCTGCATTATCTATTTATACAAAAAGATAATAACAGGGAAGTTATTAGCGACCATGCCTTACAATCAAATGGTGAAATGATAAGGTATCCCACTATCAGAGGTGGCGAATCGGGATATGATTTTATGCCCAGGCTTGCTAAGCAGGTAGGAGCAAAGCAAATAATTGTTCCATGCCTTCACCGTGGTACTATTTGCTTTGCAAAAATTGATTTCTTTTAATGTTACCATCAATCACTTATTTTTGCCCGGAAACCAGCTCTATTCATTTTTTAACCGATTGATGTGATAGGCACATTTAAAGCCAATAACCCTTACAATAATTTTTTACTATTTGTATATGGGTTTATTTTAAAGTTCCCGCTTTTTTTATATCCTAAAGCGCCCCAGGTAAATGTACTGGATGGCATATTATATAAATATCTTTTACAATTTTTGGAGCCACTGGGCCATACCACTCCATTTATTTACAGCATTATTACCTATTTACTTTTGTATGTACAGGCATTGGGTTTTAATAAAGCTGTTAATACACAAAGGTTGTTTCAAAAACCCAATTACCTCACGGGTATGAGCTACCTGCTCATTACATCGCTATTTGCAGAATGGTTTAGCTTATCGGCTCCACTTATTATTAATACTATGCTTATATGGGTATGGTCTAAATTGTGTACACTGCACAATGAACCTAATCCCAAAACTTCTATTTTCAATATTGGGTTTGTCATCAGTATTTGTGCTTTTTTATATTTTCCGGCAATTGCTTTTATTTTATTGGTAATGACGGGCCTTACCATTGCACGGCCTTTCAAACTAAGGGAGTGGTTGATTGGCCTTGTAGGCATCATTACCCCATTTTATTTTTTTGCAAGCTGGCTATTTCTTACAGACAGGATACAAACTTATCACCTGCCCGCTATTGCCATTACACTTCCGGCATTTAAAGAAGGTAAAATTGCCTTGGTTACCTTAATATTAATCTTATGTACAGTACTGGCAGGATTCTTTTTTATCAACAATAATTTTCGCCGACAGGTAGTACAAACCCGTAAAAGCTGGCAGCTAATATTTTTATATTTGTTGGTAGCATTGCTTATTCCATTTTTAAATGCTACACATAGTTTCAGCAACTGGATATTAATAGCAGTACCCGTATCTCTATTTACCGCCGGTTCATTTCTGTATCCCGATAAAAAATGGTTTCCACAAACAATGCATTGGGGCATGGTGGCTATTGCAATTGCTATTGGATATTTTATAAAATAAATAGGATAGTAGCCATATTTTTTAAAAATGGCTTTTCTATACAGTATCTTAATAAATAGAGGGAATCTTTACAGAAATGTCAATTTATTTTCCTGGTGGTTTTACTATTTTTGCATTCTAAAAATATTACTATATGAAGTTTGGAGTGGTTGTTTTTCCGGGATCTAACTGCGATAGAGATATGATTGGCGCTTTAAAAGATGATTTAAAGCAGGAAGTAATTACCCTATGGCATAAAGATAAAGACCTGAGCCACTTTACTACAGACGACTGTATAGTACTACCCGGTGGTTTTAGCTATGGCGATTACCTGCGCTGTGGCGCCATTGCCCGCTTTAGCCCCATGATGAAAAGCGTAATTGATTTTGCAAATAATGGTGGAAAAGTATTGGGAGTTTGCAATGGGTTTCAAATACTTTGCGAAAGCGGCCTGCTGCCTGGCGCCTTACTGCGAAATAAAGAGCAGCAATTTATTTGTAAAAATGTATTTATAAAAGGCCCACACAATGCTGTATTAAAAATACCCATTGCACATGGCGAAGGACGCTACCATGCCAATGATGAAACCATCAATTCCCTCTTTAGCAACAACCAGGTAATTTATCAATATTGCGATGCCGACGGTAAGGTAGAGGATGAGCATAACCCCAATGGTGCTGTAAACCATATAGCCGGTATTTGCAACCTCAATAAAAATGTATTTGGTATGATGCCTCACCCCGAAAGAGCCTGCAACCCTGCTTTACAGAATACAGATGGGAAAAAAGTTTTCTCAACCTTATTTAATCTTTCTTAAATAGTTTAACTAAGTTTAACAAGCTTACACAACAATACTTATTAGCTTTGTATAATAAATAAATGTAATCGGAATGAAAAAATTTATACCTTTTCTACTATTGATATTCGGATTTTCTACGGGTGCTTTTGCTCAAATTGAAAACCCGGTAAAATGGTCTTATACTGCCGTTAAAACCGGCGATAAAACTTATGAACTACATCTTACAGCTAATGTAGCAGGCAAATGGCATATATATTCTCAAAATGCAGGGGAAGGGCCGGAGCCAACCTCATTTAATTTTACAAAAAATCCGTTGGTAAGTCTTGATGGTGCTGTAAAAGAAGTAGGAAAGCTGGAAAAACAATATGATAACAACTTTCGCTCTGAATTAAAATTTTATAAAACCAAGGTAGATTTTGTACAAAAAGTAAAACTAAAAGCACCGGTGGCTACTGTAATAAATGGTACCGTTACCTTTATGGTATGTGATGATTCTAAATGTCTGCCGCCTAAAGATGTACCTTTTTCCGTAAAAATTTCTGGTAAATAACTATAAATTTTAGGTTTGGTAGAATGTGCACATAACAAAATTGTGTGGCTTAATTTTTTTGTTACTTATTTTATCAGTACAAAAAAGTAAATAAGGAAAAACCTAATAGAAATAGAGGGTTGAAATCAAAATACCTAATTCTGAATAATTTAATAAATATTAAAAGCCTTCGAACATAAAATTCGAAGGCTTTTTTATTTTATCTGGGGGTTAATAAATCTAAATTACAGCGCTATTTGCTTTTCTACCATTAATTTTCTAAGGTTGATAAGCCCATAACGCATTCTGCCAAGAGCAGTGTTAATGCTGCATTTTGTTAAGGTAGAAATTTCTTTAAAGCTAAGGTCAGCATAATGACGCATAATGATTACTTCCCGTTGGTCTTCGGGTAGCATATCAATCATTTTCCTTACTTTTTCATGGCTCTGTTCTGCCATCATGCGCTGGTCAACACCGGCTTCCGAAAAATTAAGCACTTCAAAAATGTCACGGTCATCGCTGGTTTTAATAGAAGGGCTGCGTTTTACTTTTCTAAAATGATCTACACAAAGATTGTGTGCAATACGCATGGCCCAGGGCAAAAATTTTCCTTCATCTGTATAACGGCCACCCTTTAGTGTGTCGATAATACGGATAAAAACATCCTGGAAAATATCTTCTGCCAGGTACTTGTCTTTTACTAATAAATAAATAGAGGTGTAAATTTTGTCCTTGTAACGTACTACTAAAGTTGCAAGGGCATCAGCATCGCCATTCATATAAAGATGTACGAGCTGCTGGTCGGTAAGATTGTTAAGGCATTTCATAACTTCTACAGTTTTTGATGGTTTTGGACAATAATTTTATTAGGTGTCCAATAAGAGAGATGTTGCGTAGAAGTCTATCCTGATAGGCTTTTTGGCTCTTCACTTTTATTGGATATTGGACTGTGAAAATAGAGAGAAAAAAGTAAGTACCAAATAATTTTAATACATTTTTTAAAAATCGAGTACTAGTACTAAAGTATCGTAAATGTACGAATCGTAATACTACGTATGCCTTTTTATGAATAATTTCACATATAAAAAGATTAGTTATACGCCTATAAAAAATAAAAGCAAACGGCATTACATAAATTTGTACAGATGGATAATACAGTAAAGAAAACAAAAAAAGACAGCGCAGATTTTGCCCCTATCACTACTAACAATGATATATTGATTAAAGGTGCCAGGGTGCATAATTTAAAGAATATAACGGTAACGATACCACGAAATAAATTAGTAGTGGTAACCGGTGTATCCGGCTCCGGAAAATCATCGCTCACCATTGATACCTTATTTGCCGAAGGCCAGCGCCGCTATGCCGAAAGCCTTAGCGCCTATGCCCGCCAGTTTATGCAGCGGATGAATAAACCCGATGTGGATTTTATTAAAGGCCTGTGCCCCGCAATTGCCATTGAGCAAAAAGTAATAACCCGTACGCCCCGTAGCACGGTAGGAAGTATGACAGAAATATATGATTACCTCCGCTTATTATTTGCAAGAATTGGCAAAACAATATCGCCGGTAAGTGGCCGGGAGGTAAAAAAAGATGATGTGCCCGATGTAGTAAACGCCATTGAGCAATGCAAGGAAGGCGATAAAATTTTGATACTGTCATTGTTTAAAAAACAGGCTCACAGAGATGTAAAAGAAGAGCTCAACATTTTACTGCAAAAGGGTTTTTCGAGAATGTATGATGATGGTGAAATAAAAAGTATAGAAGATATCTTAGAAGGCACACAAACCATCAGTAAGAAAAAGGATAGCTTTATATTGATAGACCGGATACTAAAAAAGCACTTTGACGAAGATGACCTGCATCGTATAAGCGACTCTGTGAGTACAGCATTTTATGAAGGCGATGGCAAAATGCATATTGAGATAAATGATAAAAACATTTTGTACTTCAGCAATAAATTTGAGTTGGATGGAATACATTTTGAAGAGCCGGTACCCAATTTATTTTCTTTCAACAATCCATACGGCGCCTGCCCGGTATGTGAAGGTTTTTCGCAGGTGCTGGGCCTTGATGAAGACCTGATAATACCAGACAAACGACTAAGTGTGTACGAAGGAGCCGTAGCCCCCTGGAAGGGTGAAAAGCTTGGCGAATGGAAAGAGGCTTTTATTAAAGCAGCTAAAAAATTTGATTTTCCCATTCACAAGCCCATTATGGATTTAACAAAAAAGCAATATGAAGAGCTTTGGAATGGTAACAACTATGCAAATGGTATCAATGATTTTTTTAAAGAAGTAGAACAAAATTTATATAAAGTACAATACAGAGTATTGCTAAGCAGGTACCGTGGCAAAACAATCTGCCATGCCTGCCAGGGCTACAGGCTACGCAAAGAAGCCTTGTATGTAAAAGTAAATGGTAAGCATATTGGAGAGCTATGCGAAATGCCCGTAAAAAATTTGCTTACCTGGTTTCAAAAATTAGAGCTAAGCAAACACGATGAGCAGGTAGCTAAAAGGATATTGATAGAAATTAACCTCAGGCTAAAAACACTTGCAGATGTAGGGCTCGATTATTTAACCCTAAACCGCTTGGCCAATACGCTGAGTGGTGGCGAAAGCCAGCGCATACAACTTACCCGTAGCCTTGGCAGCAACCTTACCAACTCTTTGTATATTTTAGATGAGCCCTCTATTGGGCTACACAGCAGAGATACGCAGCGGCTGATACATGTATTGAAAGAATTAAAAGCGCTGGGAAATACAGTAGTAGTAGTAGAGCATGATGAAATGATGATGAGAGAGGCTGATTATATAATTGACATGGGGCCACTTGCGAGCCACCTGGGAGGCGAAGTGGTATCCGCAGGAAATTATAAACACATTATTGATGATGAAAATAGTTTAACAGGAAAATACTTATCAGGTAAATTAAGTATTGAGCCTCCAAAAAACACAAGGAAATGGAACCGCTCTATTACCATTGAAGGAGCTAAGCAAAATAATTTAAAAGATATTACTGTAGAGTTTCCATTAAATATTTTATGCGTGGTAACGGGAGTGAGTGGCAGTGGCAAAACTACTTTGGTAAAACAAATATTGTATCCAGCCTTGCAAAAAAGCAAAGGCGAAGGCACAGAAAAGCCAGGCATGTACCGTGCTTTAAAAGGCGATGTAGCCTACATCAGCCAGATAGAAATGATAGACCAGAACCCCATTGGCAAGAGCAGCCGAAGCAACCCTGTTACGTATATAAAAGCTTACGACGAAATAAGAGAGTTGTTTGCCAATCAGCCATTGAGCAAAATGCGTGGGTTTATGCCAAAGCATTTTTCATTTAATGTAGATGCCGGCAGATGCGATGCCTGTAAAGGCGAAGGAGAGCAACTGGTAGAAATGCAGTTTTTGGCCGATGTACACCTGGTATGCGATGTATGTAATGGCAAAAGATTTAAAGAAGAAGTACTTGAAGTTACTTACCATGATAAAAACATACATGAAGTATTGGAGATGAGTGTAGATGAAGCTATTAATTTTTTTAGCACCGGCACCGGTAAAAAAGCAGATGAAGGAGCAGAAGTAGCCAGAAAAATTAAACCATTAAGCGATGTTGGTTTGGGCTATGTAAAATTAGGTCAATCCTCTAATACGCTTAGTGGTGGCGAAGCACAGCGGGTAAAGCTGGCATCATTTTTAGGAAAAGGCAAGGCGCAGGGGCATATACTTTTTATTTTTGATGAGCCTACCACTGGTTTACATTTTCATGATATAAAAAAATTACTGGCATCGTTTAATGCATTGGTAGAGCAGGGACATTCTATACTTGTGATAGAGCATAATACGGATGTAATAAAAAGTGCAGACTGGGTGATAGACCTTGGCCCTGAAGCAGGCGAAGCCGGCGGAAATCTTGTATTTGCAGGCAAACCCTTAGATTTAAAAAAATGTAACCAAAGCTATACTGGTAAATTTTTATAAAAAAAATTAAAGCTGATGTAAAAAATTCTTTAAAGCATTTACATAAGCATTCATAAGTGTAGCATTTTTCTGCTGCCCCAATTGTGATTGAATGGTTTCAGGTATTTTGATTGCTTCACCAATAACAGGCTCCACTACATCAAAAAACTTAACCGGGTGTGCTGTTTCTACTACAATACCTTTACTGTCAGGATGCATATTTAAATAATCGGATAAAGCAGTAAAACCAACAGCACCATGTGGGTCTAAAAGATATTGGTGATGCTGATATACATTTTTAATTGTTTCCTTAGTCCGTGCATCGCTAACAGATACTGCTGAAAACACTTGTTGTAAATCAGGAATTTGATGATGAAAAATTTCCATGATGCGTACAAAATTACTTGGGTTGCCTACATCCATTGCATTAGAAATAGTAGCTACGGCAGGCTTTGGCAAATAATTGCCCGTTTGCAAAAACTGTGGCACTACATCATTTGCATTGCAGGCTGCAATAAAGTATTGTACAGGCAGGCCGGAAGCCTTTGCTAACAAGCCTGCACAAATGTTTCCGAAATTGCCACTGGGCACTGCTATTACAGGAGCTGTATCTTTATCTTTCCATTGCTTATAAGCCAAAAAATAATAAAACTGCTGGGGAAGCCAGCGGGCTACATTGATTGAATTAGCAGAAGTTAAAAACAGGTTTTCAAATTCGGAGGCAGATAAAAATATTTCTTTCACCATCTGCTGGCAGTCGTCAAAATTGCCTTGTACTTCTATTGCATGAATATTTTTCCCGAGTGTGGTTAATTGTTTTTCCTGTACGGTACTTACTTTGCCGGAGGGATAAAGTATTACCACTTCTACATTGGGTACGTCATAAAAACCATGTGCTACAGCGCCGCCGGTGTCGCCGGAGGTAGCCACCAATACGGTTACTTTTTTTGAAAAATCTTTTACAAAATAACCCAGGCAGCGGCTCATAAACCTGGCGCCTACATCTTTAAAAGCAAGGGTGGGGCCATGAAATAATTCTAATGAAAATACAGAATCGGTAATGGGTATTAATGGTATGCTGAAGTTGATAGTTTCTTCTACAATATTTTTTAATATTGGAGCCGGTATGCAATCGCCTATATAATTTTTTATGGCTTCAAAGGCAATATCTTCATTGCTCATACTTTCAATAGCCTCAAAAAAAGAAGCGGGCAATTGTGGGATGTACTCCGGAAAGTATAGCCCTTTATCCGGCGCCTGGCCATTAATACAGGCTTCTTTAAAATTTACAGGAGAAGATTTTTTATTTGTGCTGAAAAATTTCATAAAAAAATTTGTTGAATAATGGTATGCCGTACAAGAGTGCGACGCAAGGATGCCGGGTATTGGGCTTATGCCTGGTTCAAAATTTTTACTCCATCCATATTTAAAGTTGTTACATAAGTATAATGGGCTAACCCAATGCGCTGGTAAATCATTTGCATTTCTTTTTCAATAGCTTCGGCTGTTTCACGGCTTTTGCTGAGCATAAATATAGAAGGGCCCGAGCCTGAAATACCACCTCCCAGTGCTCCGGCATTTTTACAATTTTTCTTTACTTCATCAAACCCGGGAATTAAAATACTTCTTATGGGTTCAATAATTACATCTTCCAGGCTACGGCCTATAAGCTCATAATCATTTTTCATCAGCCCGGCTACAAGCCCTGCAATATTGCCCCATTGCCTGATAGCGTCTTTAAGCAATACTTCTTTGCGTAGTATTTGTCTGGCATCAGAGGTTTTTACTTCTATTTGAGGATGTATAACGGTAACGTATAGCTGCGGAGCCGGAATGCTAATAATATCTAAAGGAAAAATACTTCTTATCAGCGTAATGCCTCCGAAAATACAAGGAGCTACATTATCTGCATGTTTTACACCTGTGGCTACTTTTTCTCCGCTCATGGCAAAGCGCACCTGGTCATTTTTATTAAATATATTGCCAAGTAAATGATTTGCTGCCACTACAGCCCCGGCGGCACTTGCAGCGCTAGAGCCCAGGCCACTGCCGGGCATTATATTTTTATGTATCAATAGTTCAAATCCAAATGCTGCATCTACTTCCTGCAATATTTCGAGCAGGGGCGCCCCGGCAGTATTTTGCGATGGCTCAGTGGGTAATGAATATTTATCAGATGAGCGGATGATTACTTTTTTTTCCTCAATTAATTTCAGTTCCATAGTATCGTGGGGCGTATGCAAACAAAGCCCCAATACATCAAAGCCGCATACCAGGTTGGCGATAGTGCCCGGCGCCTCTACAACTACTTTTTTTTCTGCTTCAAACTTCATTTTTATTTATGCTTTAGATGCTCTGATGATGTCTCCAAATACTCCGGATGCTGTAAGATCGGCACCTGCGCCGGCTCCTTTTATTACCAATGGCTGGTCCACATACCTGTCTGTATAAAACAATACTATATTATCTTTTCCATACAAGTGATAAAAATCATGCTTAGGATCAATATGCTGAAGCCCTGTAACTGCTTTTCCATTTTCGTAAGAGGCTACAAATTTTAATTTGCAATTTTTTGCTGCCGCCTCTTCATATAGTTTTTTAAAATGAGGCTCATGCTTTTCCATGCACTGATAAAAATCTTCTACACTTCCCTGCATACACTCTTCCGGCAAAAAAACATTGTTGGCTATTTCATCCATTTCAATTGTGTTTCCGGCTTCTCTTATGAGTATCATTATTTTTCTCATTACGTCTTTACCACTAAGGTCTAGCCGGGGGTCGGGCTCAGTGTAGCCCTCTGCCTGCGCCTGCCTTACTACCGATGCAAAACTTTTAGTACCATCATAATTATTGAAAACAAAATTGAGTGTGCCGCTTAGCACAGCCTGCATTTTATGCACGGCATCGCCGCTGCTTATTAAATCATTTAGCGTACCAATAATGGGCAGGCTGGCGCCAACATTGGTTTCAAATAAAAATTGTGCATTGTATTCTGTAGTTAAATCTTTTAATTTTTTATAATTAGCATATTGCGATGAGCAGGCTATTTTATTACAAGCCACTATTGCAATATTTTTTTGTAACAAAGCGCTGTAAGTATGGGCTACACGTTCATTTGCCGTAGCATCTACAAAGATGGTATGCTTTAAATTTTTGGTAATTATTTTTTGAATGTAGTCATCAATATTACTACTTGTACCTGCTTTCAATGCCTCCTGCCAGTTACTTAAATCTACTCCTTCTTCTTTTAGCAACATGGTTCTGCTATTGGCAAGGCCGGCTACTTTTATTTTTATCCTGTGATTTTTGAGAAGGTATTGCTGCTGTTTGTACAATTGTGCAAGTAGCCGGGAGCCTACATTTCCGGCGCCTGCAATAAATACATTGAGTTCTTTAATTTCTGTTTCAAAAAAAGATTCATGCACTACATTGAGCGCTTTTTTTACATCTTCATTTGCAATTACTGCCGATATATTTCTTTCGGAAGAGCCTTGAGAAATGGCCCTGATGTTTACGCCGCTTTTGCCAAGGGTGCTAAAAAATTTTCCGCTAACACCGGTATGCCTTTTCATTCTATCGCCTACCAATGCAATGATGGACAGATTATTTTCTATTACAACAGGCTCTACTTTTTCCTGAGCTATTTCAATAGCAAATGCTTTATCTACTGCATTTTTTGCTAAGGCAGCGCTGGCCTCATCTATGCCTACACAAATGGAGTGCTCAGATGAGCTTTGAGTAATGAAAATTACATTTACCTGCAATTGTGCCAATACTTCAAATAGCCTTTTTGAAAATCCGGGAATACCAATCATACCGCTACCTTCAAGGCTTAGCAAAGATATATTGCCAATGCTGGAAATACCGGTAATGGTATTGACATCTTTTGCTGTTTGCGCTTTTATTAAAGTACCTTCTGCTTGCGGAGTAAATGTGTTTTTAATCCATACGGGTATTGCCTTGCCCATCACCGGCTGTATGGTGGGTGGAAAAATTACTTTTGCCCCAAAGTGCGAAAGCTCCATTGCCTCCTGGTAAGATATTTGAGAAATTACTTTTGCATTGGCTACAATCCTTGGGTCGGCGGTCATCATGCCGGATACATCTGTCCATATTTCGAGGCTTGATGCCGAAATAGCTGATGCAATAATAGCTGCTGTATAATCAGAGCCTCCCCTGCCCAAAGTGGTTTGTATGCCTTTTTCATTTGCTGCTATATAACCTGGGGCAAGGTATAAGTTTGCTTTATGGTCTTCAATAAATTTGTTGATATTATTATCTGTAGCTGCAAAGTTTACATTGGCATGGCCAAAGGCAGCGTCTGTTACAATGAGTGATCTTGAATCGGCCCAGCATACATTTATATTTTCTGCTTCAAATGCACCGGCTATAATTTTTGATGACAATAATTCACCAAAACCCATGATGCGGTCTTTTATAGCAGGAGATAAATCTCTTAAAACAAATAAACCTTTGCAAATATCATCCAGCTCATTGCACTGCGTTTTTACAAAACTTAAAATACTGCTTTGAATGGTAATAGGAATCAACTCTTTTACTGCCTGCAAATGACGTTGCTCTACCTCTTTTAAAATTTCTTTATACTCAAGATTGCCGGAGGTTGCCAACAAACTGCTTTTTAATAACAGATCTGTTACACCTCCTAATGCCGATACAATTACAAATAATTGATCGTTTTTATTTTTTTGCTTAACGATTGCCAATACTTTTTTTATATTTTCTGCATTGGCTACAGAACTACCCCCAAATTTTAATACCTGCATATAGTTTACTTAAAAAAATTGAAATGAAAATTGAAATGAAAACTGTGTTAAAAATAGCCGAAGCCCAATTGGTAATATGTAAATATGCAACCCCTAAAGGGTTGTAATAATCGTAGCTGTAGTGCATATAATAGCTACAGTAGCGTAAGGAGTTGTATGATTGGTAGTTTTGAACACTTTAACGAAAGTACAGGATTACAACCTAAAATGCATCTAAATTTTAAAGTTTTAGATATTTTCTAATAAAACTAAATATTTATTCAAATATATTAATCAATCATTTATCTAAGGCGGTCGCTATCTTTCACCATTTTATTATCTTTTCTAATACCGGTAACTGCAAAAAATAAAAATAGCAATGCAGCCGGTTGCAGTATGGCCGTAAGTGCAAAAGTGCCTCCGGTGTAAAAAGTAGATTGATGATAATATAAATATATAAGGCCTACTTGCAATAAAATGGTAATCAGGCAAAGCCTGAGTTGTAAATTTCTATTTTTATAAAGAAAAATAGTTACTAATGAAATTACGCTTATAGCCACTGTTAGCAGTAATAAATAAATAGGCGACATGCCATTTAATAATGAAGAAGGAACCCCCTCTTTATTGGTGCCGCTGTAAAAAGGAAGTTTAAGCCCGGCAAAAACACAGACAGAAGTTAGTAGTAGCCAAACAGATTGTATTCTTTGTATCATTGTGTAAAAATTTTACCAAAAGTAAAACTAAATACACAAATTTATCAATCGGCATACATGAAACAGGTAACTTTTAATAGTGCCTGTACCTTTAGTTCTGACAGAAGTAGTTGTTCGTAACACAATTTAATCACTATTGTTTTACCGAGGAACTCAATTAGGGTTTGTACTTCTAACCTCCTAATGCAAATCTGTTTGTTTTTTGGCTTTTATCTTCGGGTTTTGTCAATTCAGTTTATAAATAAATTCTTCTATTTCCATTTGTCTGGCGCTTGCAAAACCTTTGTCAGAGCCAACTTTTTCAAAACCACATTTTTCTAATACTTTCTGTGAACCAAAATTATCAAATGCTACTCGTCCAAAAATTGGCCTATGAGTTTCAATGGAAAGAAATTCGTTTAATGCTTTAGTGGCAATGCCTTGTCCCCAAAATTTTTTGTCAATCCAATATGTAATTTCTGTGTCGCCTTCCATTACAAATTTTGCAATGCTTCCAACTATAATGCCGTCAAGAATGATTGTCTGATTATTTACCGTGGGATCGTTTAACAACTTTGTATATTTTGTTAGGTAGGCTACTTTGTTTGTCGAGTCTTTTGGCATAAATGCAGCCAGATATCCACCTTCTTTATCAAGTTGAAATAGAAATAAAGTGTCCAAGTCGGCAATTACAGTAGGTCTGAGTTTAATGCCACGTCTATTGTTTGTCATTGTAATCAGGACTTTTTTGGATAGTATTAAAATGCCCTATAGCAAACTGTTTATGAACAAATCAAATAAGGATTACTCAAATTAATTTCTGAGAGGCTTACCGGTTTTTAAAATACTTTGTATTCGTTCCAGTGTTTTCTTTTCGCCGGTAAGGCTAAGAAAAGCTTCTCTTTCTAAATCTAAAAGATATTGTTCACTCACGAGTGATTGTTCGCTAAGGTCGCCGCCACACATTACATAGGCTAGTTTTTTTGCTACAGTTACATCATGCTCTGTAGCATAGTTGCCTTTGTACATACCATTAATGCCAGCATACATAGCACCAAGCCCCATTCGACCAAGTACTTTTATATCGGTACGTTGTACGGGCATTACATATCCTTCGTCATACATATTGATGACTGCTTTTTTAGCTTCAGCAATGCGCCTGCCAATATTAATGCTCACCTCATCGTGCCCTTTGCGATAAACCCCCATGTCAAAAGCTTCAAAAGCCGAGGTAGCCACTTTTGCGGTAGCAATGGTTAAAAAACGATTTTGCAGTGTAATGGTTTCGGGTTCGCCATGGTGCATTTCATCTGCAGCCCTTAGCACAAACTCTTTGGTACCGCCGCCGCCGGGTATTACACCAATGCCCACTTCTACCAGGCCGGTATAAGTTTCTGCCGCCGCAATTACTTTATCGGCATGCAGGCAAATTTCGCAGCCGCCACCCAATGCCAGCCCATGCGGAGCAAGCACTACCGGTATTGATGAATATCGTACCCTCATCATGGTATTTTGAAACATGCGAATGGCCATGTCAATTTCATCATAATCCTGCTCAATGGCCAGCATAAAAATCATTCCCACATTTGCGCCTGCGCTAAAATTGGAGCCATCATTGGCAATTACAAGGCCCTTGTACTTTTCTTCTGCCAGGGCAATAGATTTTTGTATGCCTTCTAATACTTCGCCTCCAATGCTTCCCATTTTTGTGTACCACTCCAGCCCAAGTACATCGTCGCCCAAATGATAGGTGCGGCAGGCGCTGTTTTTCCAAACCGTTTGGTTCGAAAAATTTTTCATTACTATAAAGGCATCGCCACCCGGAATAGCTTTGTATGATTTAGAACTAACGTCGTAGTATAAACGCTTACCATTTTCTACTTTATAAAATGATGTTGTGCCGGAAGCGAGCATATCGCTAACCCAGGGGGCTACGCTATAACCGGCAGCTTTCATTGCTTCTACTGTGGCTGCCACGCCCAATACATCCCAGCTTTCAAAAGCGCCAATCTCCCAGCCAAAGCCGGCCATCATGGCATCATCTACCCTGTAAACTTCATCACTTATTTCGGGTATGCGGTGCGAAATATAAGAGAACAAAGCATAATGAAACTGGCGAAAAAACTCACCTGCTTTATCTTTGCCCGATACCAGCGCTTTTAACCTGGTATGTAAATCTTCAATGGGTTTTGCTGTTTCAAGTGTAGCAAACTTTGGCTTTTGCCTTGGCTCGTATTCAAAAGTGGAAAGGTTTAATACCTGTATTTCTGACTGGCTTCCAGATTTAATTTTCTTAAAAAAGCCCTGGCCGGTTTTATCTCCCAGCCATTTATTTTCTATTATTTTATTTAGCCATGTGGGAATATTGAAAATGGCTTTTGCTTCATCATCAGGACAATTTTCCTGTACACCATTGGCTACTTTTACCAGGGTATCTATACCTACTACATCTGCGGTTCTAAAAGTAGCAGATTTGGGCCTGCCAATTACCGGCCCGGTAAGGGCATCTATTTCATCAATGCTCAGGCCAAGTTTTTCCATCGTATTCATAATGGCCATCATGCCAAATACGCCTATACGATTGGCTATAAACGCCGGAGTGTCTTTTGCCAATACCGTTGTTTTGCCAAGGTATTTATCGCCAAACTGCATTAAAAAATCTACCACTTCTTTATCTGTAAATGGGGTAGGAATAATTTCGAGCAATCTTAAATAGCGAGGCGGATTAAAAAAATGGGTGCCGCAAAAATGTTTTTTAAAATCATCGCTGCGGCCTTCGGCCATTAAATGTATTGGGATACCCGAAGTATTGGAAGTAATTAAGGTGCCGGGTTTGCGGTATTTTTCTACTTCCGTAAAAACAGATTGTTTAATATCCAGCCGCTCTATCACTACCTCTATAATCCAGTCTGCGCCGGCAATATCCTTCATATTATCCGTAAAGTTTCCGGTAGTTATTCTTTTTAAAACATCTTTTGTATATAATGGAGATGGGTTGGATTTTGCTGCTGCAGCCAGGGCATCATTTACTATTTTATTTCGCTCCGCCGGTTTTGCATCTGCGGGCAAATCTTTTGGCATAATGTCGAGCAACAATACCTGTAACCCTATTCCTGCAAAATGCGCTGCTATTCTACTACCCATTACTCCACTGCCCAACACGGCTACTTTTTTAATTGTACGTTTCATATAAAAAGCATAATAATGTAAAAAAATAAAATTAGTTAGTTAAACAACTATTTCTAAAATCGAAGTTAGTGTTTTTAAATTATGGGCAAAAAGAAAAATTTTACTATATCTGTGTGCAGATGGCAAAAGGCTGGTCTTTTGCACAAATTTTAATCATTAAGTTAAAATAACAGTGTGGTAATACCCATATTTCTCGGGCAGAAAATATTAAAGTATCCGGAAAATATTTGCGTACAGAAGATTTTTTTATTCTACAAAAAACTCATCGCCGTTTTGATTTACATAGCCGCTTTTTCCCATAGCATTTTTTACCAACAGGTATTCTCCATCAGGCAGCAGGTGTATTTCCCCATATTTTGGAGCAATCATTTTACCATTTAAAAAATAAAAACCTTCCAAATTATCTTTATCAAATAATACAAACCCTCCATTACTATCATACACAATATCTGTATAACCGTTGGGCAAAATATTATTGTTTTTTAGATCTTTTAAATAAGCGCTCCCTTCATGCTTTACTATGGCATAATCAGTATGATTATTGGCATTTACAATGGTAAGGCTGCTATTATCTGCATTAATAAGGGTTTGCCCGGTTAATGATAATACTCCGCTCATATTACTTTTTGCAACCTGCAAGTATTCATTTTGCCCCGATTTTATTTTTTTGATAGCACTATATTCAAAAGGTACAATGGTATCAAACCTTGCATTAAATACTCCAAAGGAATCATGTTTTTCTGCAATGTAGTAGCTGTCTTCGCTACCCGGTATTTGATAATCATCAATAATTTTATCAAAGAGCCCTCCATTGTTTTGCAGGGAGTAAGTTTTTTGCTTTACTATTGTTGCTACAGGCTGGTTTTCTTCTGCTACAGAATTTTCATTAATAGCCGGGCATTTAGCCATTACCCTTCCTTTGCTGTCAATACAATTTTCGTAGCCGGTACTACTTAGAGATGCGCCTGCAAATAATACAGAGTCGCCGCCTTCCTTATTTAATTTTGGCAAGTATCCTTTTTTAAATGGCTTAGCTACAGTAAACCTTGCAGGTATTACCAATGTACCGGCTTTGTTAATATAGCCGTATTTATTTCCAACTTTTACGGCAGCAAATCCATAAGCAAACCAAGAGGCTTCATTATATTTTGGCTGTATTACAATTTTTTTGTCGGGGCTGGCATATCCCCATTTATCGCCACTTCTGTAAGGTACTAACGACATATCAGTTTGTGCAAATACATTAATACTCATAAACAATAGTGTAATAAAAAGTATATTGTTCCTATACATCATGATGCTTTTTTTATTTTACAAATGCAAATTAAAAACCAAATAAGGGTTAAGATAAAAATATAGTAACTCAATAAGGATATAGTACTACTTTAATCTGACTATCGCCCTCAAGATGGTTATTGAAATAGTGGGATACAAGGCTTATATAGGATTTATCCGTCCAGGTAAGGGCCGGAAAATTGGGGAAAAATTTCTTCACTACGGGGTATTGAAAATAATTACAGGCAATGCTGCTCACTTTATTTTTCTTCAGGTTGTTTGTAATGATATCAATATAATTAATGAGGCTATCTTCTGAAATGGAATAAGGATTAAACTCAGGGAGCTGGTAACCTGTGTAAAAGCCGCTGTCGCAAAATTGACTAAGGTATTGGGCTGACGAAGAGGTTAAGATTATTTTATCTTTTAAATGATAGGTATTTCTTAAAGATGAAAGCTCTGCTAAAGCAGTTTTGTAATTGCCTGAATCGAGATTTGAAATAGATAACCAAACTGAAGCCGTTATACTTTTAGCGGCAATGGCATTAAAAAAACTGTCAACAGAAATTTCGGGAGAAATATAAAAATGTTTGGAAGAGTCGTTAAAAAAAATATTTGATTGCAAGCCCCCCATTTCATTGGTAACATGCGCCAACTCTTCTATAGAATTGATATGGCTTACCCAATGCTTTGAAACACTGTTCAGCACAGCATTACAGGGTTCAATAGACTGGGGTGTGCGTTTATTGGTAAATGCAGAGGGGAGTATAACACGGCTCATGCGACGATGCAATGCCACATCAACAACCAGGCAAGCCAATAGTATTAAAACAGATACAGTAACTTTATTTGTAAAAAAACTTGTTTTTTTCATTTAGAAAAAAATACTAATGATAGCCTAAAGCTACTTATTAATATGGATTTTTAAAAATGTATTACTATTTATTAACTAACGCCACTACCATTTTGTACAGCCGTATCAGGATTTACAAAAACTAATTTACCCCCTGCATCTTCTGCCATTAGTATCATCCCGTTGCTTTCAATACCTCTCATTTTTCTTGGAGCCAGGTTGGCAACTACTGTTACCTGCTTTCCAATAATATCTTCTGGGGCAAAATGCATGGCAATGCCACTTACAATGGTACGTTTTTCAAAGCCTAAATCTACCTCAAGCTTTAACAACTTATCTGCTTTCTCTACTTTTTCGGCTGAGATAATGGTACCGGCTTTCAAATCTATTTTTGCAAAATCATCAAATTGAATTTCGGGTTTAATTGCAGGCTTTGCCTCCGCCGCAGTGGGTTGCTCTTTATCGTTTGGCATGGTTTTATTTGTACTGTTTATCAATCCGGCTTTTAGTTTTTCTACCTGTGCCTTTATTTCTTCATCCTCTATTTTTCTAAATAATAATTCGGGCGCTCTTAAGCTATAGCCTACACTCAATAATTTTAAACTACCGGCATTTTCCCAATCCAGCATTTTATCAACAACCTTCATCATGCTTTGCATTTTTTTTGCCGCTGTGGGTAAAAATGGGTTTATCAAAATAGCCAGGTTTGCAGTAAGCTGTAAACACAAATGCAAACAATTGTCTATTAGTTTTTGTGCATCGGCATTTTCGGCTAGTTGCCTCGCTACTATCCAGGGCTCTTTTTCCTGCATATACTTATTGCCCTTGCGGCTCAGGTCTATCACTTCAAATAATGCATCCCTAAATTTGAATTCCTCAATAAAGTTTTCAACTTTTATTTTAGTGTTTTTAATTTCTTCTATCAGCGCCTTATCTTTTTCATCTAAAATATCTGAGTGAAACTTTGGTACTTTGCCTGCACAAAGTTTGTGCATGAGTACCCAGGTGCGGTTTACAAAATTTCCAAAAATACTTACCAGTTCACTATTGTTTCTGTCCTGAAAATCTTTCCAGGTAAAATCATTATCTTTTGTTTCCGGGGCATTGGCACATAGCACATAACGCAGCACATCTTCACAACCCGGAAAATCTTTTAGATATTCATGCACCCACACTGCCCAGTTTCGACTGGTACTTACTTTTTCGCCTTCAATATTTAAAAATTCGTTGGCAGGCACATTATCCGGAAGTACAAAACCACCATGCGCCCTTAGCATGGCCGGAAAAATAATGCAATGAAAAACAATATTATCTTTTCCAATAAAATGCACCAGTTTAGTATCTTCCTTACACCAATAGTCCGCCCAGTTTTCAGTCAATTCTTTGGTAGCACTTATATAACCAATCGGCGCATCAAACCATACATACAACACTTTCCCTTCTGCATCCGGCAACGGAACTTTTATCCCCCAGTTGCTGTCTCTCGTCATGGCTCTTGGCTGCAAACCATTATCCAGCCAGCTTTTGCACTGGCCATATACATTATTTTTCCATTCCTTATGCCCTTCTAAAATCCACTCCTTAAGCCATGCCTCATAATTTTGCAAAGGAAAATACCAATGCTTCGTTTCTTTTTTTACAGGCACAGCATCACTCAGCGTACTTTTTGGGTTTATCAGTTGCTCCGGCGATAAAGAGGTGCCGCAGCGTTCGCACTGATCGCCATAGGCATTAGGATTGCTGCACACCGGGCAGGTGCCTGTAATATAGCGGTCAGCCAAAAAAGTTTTAGTGGTTTCATCATAATATTGCTCGGTTGTTTTTTCTTCAAACAAACCATCATCATACATTTTTTTAAAAAATGCAGAAGCAGTATCATGATGAATTTTATTGGAAGTACGGGAGTAAATATCAAAAGAAATACCCATCTGCAACATGCTCTCTTTAATGATTGCATGAAATTTATCTACCACCTGTTGCGGCGTAATGCCTTCCTTCATGGCACGAATGGTAATAGGCACCCCATGTTCATCGCTACCGCCAATAAATTTCACTTCTTTTTTTTG
>JAFDXD010000114.1 GCA_018268135.1 Bacteroidota bacterium | reverse complement strand
CTCCGTTCCGCTTCGGCTACGCCTTCGCTTCACTACGCCCAACAGATTGAAACATCAAAATAATTGTAATGATAAAATATTCTACTTTTGAATTGTACTAAAAATGGGAAGCCTACATTGTTACCTTATATGTAATGCATACCTAAATTTACGAAAAATACCTGCGTTTACACATAATAGTTATACAGTAAATGTGGATTAGTTTTTAGACAGTCTGACGGCCACGCATTGGCGATGGCAGGATATTCATTGCTCCATTCGCCTCCCGATAATTTTCGGGATCAGCCGAATGTAGAACTAAAGTACAGAAAATGTACAAAAGCCGAGCAAAGAATTTTCAAGCGGAGCCACAGCCCAATAGCGAACAAAAAGTAGATGGAATACTGGTCTGCTCTGCTTTTGCCAATGCGACTGTTAGCAGCAGCCATATTATACACTCAAATTACTTTTTCTATAGTAAACAAAAATTCCAACGATTGCGATTAGCATAACAATTACGAAAGCAGTCAAGCCGACATTTTCAACTTTTCCTTCATAGCCTTTTTCAACTACTGCTTCCCATATTCCCGGCTTGTTTTTAAATCCAAATGTCCATTGTCCAAAATTCCAGGCACTGTGAAGACCGAGAGACAGTGCAAGCCCTTTTGTTTTCAAGGCAGAAACGCCAAATAAAATTGCTCCGGCTCCTGAACCTAAAACTGCCATTTTCCAAGTCATTCCACCTGCAACGTGTTCGACAATAAAAATAATCCCAATAACTGTTAAAGCCCAAAAGGGGCCTAATGAGATGTTCAGACTTCTTAAAGAATATGAACGAAACGCTAATTCTTCTCTACATGCAATAAAAAAGTAAAGAAGTAAGGGCAACAGTATATCTGTCATTGCTATATCTGGCACAAGTTTCAGTTGAAAATGTCCATAGAACAACACTATTAAAGCTTGTGCAGTAGCCATTACAAAACCAATTATATAACCAAAAATGAAACGTGAAAAACTATACTTTCCGGGAATTATACCTACACCTGATAATTTCAGCTTGTCCCAATTTAAAAACAATAGAACTAATGAAAAGGTCAGCAGCATTGCTAAAAGAATTGATGTATGGTCAATTATTTTAGCAGGTAGATTTCGAGTAAGGTTTGAGCAGAATATTAAAATAATTACACAGCATAAACTAAAAAGTAATACACGTCCTACGGTATAAAACGATTTAGGAGATATTTTTAAATTATTTCCCAATGTCATATTTTTAATTTACAAAACTTACAACTATATGAATGTTATGCTGATTGATACTAACATTACGGCTTTGGGAATTAGTATTCATTCTGCCCCGCCCGTCAACACAATAAAGAAACAAAATTTTTAATTAACTACAACTAAAACTGCTACACTGAGAGCGTAGCAAAATGAAGTGGAGGTATATTACGAGACTCCGCTCATAGCTGATACTGAAAAATGATTGTTGTTGATTGCGCTTCCCTTCTACCCAATTGCAAAACTGTTTGTTTGCTGCTGACTTACGAGATTTCTTTATACTACTTGGCAGTTACAACAAAAGTGATAGGCAATTGTAAATAAAAATTTACTTTATACCCATTTTGCATTGCTGGAATCCATTTGGGGCTTAATTTAAGAACTCTTATAACTTCTTGTTCCATGCCAAAACCAAAATTTGTTTCAGCATTAAAATCTCTCAAACTCCCATCCTTGCCTATAATAAATCTTATTATAACTTGATAAGTTCCGACAGCAGCGCCATATTTTGCTGCTGTGTTTCCATCGAGATTTTTAATAAGAAAATCTTTCCAGGCATTTATACCATTTGGAAACTCTGGCGATTTTTCAGCCTTGGTAAATACTCTTGGATCATCTTCTCCCTTTGAAGTGTCAGGATAGACTACAACGGAATCTACTTTGGGTGTTGTTTGACTAAAAGAAATATAATAAGCAAAATTGATAAAAATAATTAATAGAAGTTTGTTCATGAATTTAATTTATTAGTTCAGCACCCTTTTTAAGTTGCTGCTAATGGCAGCCGGCATAAAAACTACCATTAACTCTTTAAATATCCAAATTATTTTGCCAATACAATCATTTTCAGGTTACATTATTTTCAGATATTAAAACTCTTGCTTTGAAAAAGGTTTAGAGTAAGAGTTTACAATAAATATATAGCCTATTTTAAAAACAGAAAACTTGACCCTCGCCTTTTTTTCTACTAAGTGTAAAATTGGGTTTGTGATTTGTTCGACCCCGATGGGTCGTATGTTTATAGATGGTTGTTGTTTATAAAAATAAATGACTCCTAAGGGGTCAAATGTTTTATTGTTTAGGGAGCTGGCAATGGAATGAGCAAATTGATAAAACAGGTTTTTGAATTGGTAAAAAAAACTTAATGAATCAAATTACTGTTCAGCAAAATCGTAATAAAATTGGTTTTTTAAACAGTTCATGTTGTGCGAAGTTTTAATATTTACACTCGTCTTTTGTATACCAAGGACTGAATGCTTCTCGGTAATAGCCATTGTCAATTTTCTTTTTCTGGCGCTTTTTATTTTTGATAATATACAATATGTGGCCCTTGTATTCCAATAATTGAGGACAAAGGTTTACATTCTGTTCGTATTGAAATATGTAATTTGTTTTTTTATTCGGTTGTGTGATTCGGTCTGAAGTATAGTCTCTCGATAAAATCAAAGAGTCTACTATCAAATCTCCTTTTTTGGTTGTGATTGTATCATAAATTAGCTTAGGCTTAAGTATGATTTTTTTTCTTTTTAATTCCCATCTTCCTTTGACCCATCCTCTGTAAGTATCAACTGCATAGAAGAAAGAAAATGTTGAATCAATATTAAGTCTTATTTGACTGTCTTGCCTCCCATAGCAACCAGGAATTAGATTTTGGCCTTTAATTGGGTTAAATGAAATAAGTAGTCCAAAATATATTAGCAGAGTCTTCATAAAAAATTTCGCACAACGGCAGTCCGTCTAAAAACTACCATTAACTATATAAATATCCAAATTATTTTGCCAATACAATCATTTTCAGGTTACATTATTTTCAGACTTTAAAACTCTTGCTTTGAAAAAGGTTTAGAGTAAGAGTTTACAATAAACATATAGTCTGTTTTAAAAATAGAAAACATGACCCTCGCTTTTTTTCTACTAAGTGTAAAATTGTGTTTGTCATTTGTTCTACCCCATCGGAGCCGTATGATTATAGATGATTGTTGTTTCTATAAATTTAAGACCCCGTAGGGGTCAAACATTTAATTTGTTGAAGTGCCTACGGTGGTAAGAAACATCAGGTTTTTTCAACTCAAATACTGATAAGTAATGGCTTTAATAAAATTGTTTTTACATAGTTCATGTTGTGCGTTCGTTTTTAGAAGTAAAAATTGGCAACTCTCTTTACTATTTCGTCTGCTTTTGAGCCAGTTAAATTGCTAAGGACAATTACAGTTAGATGTTTGGAAGGATAATAGTCTATCCAGGCACACCCGCCTCCTTCGTGTCCATAGCATTTCACTCCATTATTTTCATCAACTACCCACCCAAGGCCATAGTTTTTTATGCTTCCATTATTTAGTACAGTAGGTGTCATCATGGCCGTCATAGCCTGCTTTGACAATAGCTTACCGTTATCAAGGGCAACGAAAAATTTTACCATGTCTGTAGTGGTTGTGTTCAGTCCAGCGGCAGTCGTACCAGATGCTCCGTATGTAAAATTCCATGTCTCAAAAGGGCCATTTTGAAAAGTATAGACCAATGAATTTCTGTTTCTGATAACAGCTTTATAATCGCCGTACAACGTTGATGTCATATTCAATGGTGAATAAAGAAGTTCTTTAGCTAATAAATCAATTGGCTTGCCTGATACTTTTTCGGCGACCATACCCAGTAGCATGTAGCCGGTGACGCTATAGGAATAGTTGTCACCGGGTGCGAACATTAACGGCTCTTCGGCTGAATATTGAATGATCTGTCGCATAGAAAGTTTATTGGTATTATCTCTTCCGATGTTCCATTTTTTCGTTTGAAAATGGTTTTTAATACCCGAAGTATGTGATAGTAAATTACGGATGGTAATAGCCCTCCAGCTTTCGGGCAGGCTGTCAATATATTTAGTTATTGGATCTTCGACGGACAGCATACCTTTCTCTGACATCTTCATAATAAGGGTACTAGTGAAAAGTTTAGTCACTGAAGCCAGTGGAAAGATTGTAGAGTCAGTGACGGGCAAATTAAACTCAATGCTATTAATCCCGTAATTTGCTTTCTTTACTACTTTACCATTCTTGACTACCGCAATTGCGGCTCCGGGAATTTTGTATTTGGCCAGCATTTCTTTTAAATACACATCCACTTGGTCAGTAGATTTTGTTTGTGAGAATGCTACTGAACCCATAAGGCACAAAAAATAAACAGGAATTTGAAGGTCGAATTTCATTTCTTGCAGTTTGTCTTAAAAATATAAAAACCAATCTGTAGTTTTATCAAAATTTATTTTAAAGGTTTTGTGAAATGATTAAAGGAGTGGCTGCCGAATAAAATGACACACAATGGCAGCCGTCTAAAAACTACCATTAACTATATAAATATTCAAATTATTTGCCCATTACAATCATTTTCAGGTTGCATTATTTTCAGACATTAAAACTCTTGCTTTGAAAAAGGTTTAGAGTAAGAGCTTACAATAAACATATAGTCTGTTTTAAAAACAGAAAACTTGACCCTCGCCTTTTTTTCTACTAAGTGTAAAATTGGGTTTGTGATTTGTTCGACCCCATCGGAGCCGTATGATTATTGAAGATTGTTGTTTCTATAAATATAAGACCCCGTAGGGGTCAAACATTTAATTTGTTGAAGTGCCTACAGTAGTAAAAAGACAACAGACTTTATCAATCCAATTACTGATTACTAATGGCTTTAAAAAAAATGTTTTTACATAGTTCATGTTGTGTGTTCGTGCTATTCGATTAGCAATGTTTCAATTTCTGATTTTAAGAGTGGAAAATGTTTGTTTACAATTCCCCAAATAATGTCGTCAGAGACAGAGTCGTAACCATGAATAATTCTGTTTCTTGTATCTACAATTTTTCGTGAATTAGAAAGCTCAATTTTTTCATCATATGTTAAAATTCGGCTCATCGCTTCTCCAATAATTTCTATGTTTCTTTCTACTGCTCTTTTAGTTCTGATATCTCGCTGATAAATAAAAAAGTCTTTGGGTGTGTCAATAAAAAAACTTTCAATTTCGTTGATGGCGTTTAAAATATCGTAAAGCCAAGTTTTGATATTAATACCCATAAACAAGTTGTCGTTTAGGATTAACTGCTTGTTTGAAATAAGGATTTTTTATTGCCTTTTCTTCTAAAAGGTCAATCGGTCTTTTCAATACATTCTGCAAGGAAAATTTGAAGTCAAAATAATTGTCGGCATAATCGCTAACATCTATTGGGTTAAAATCAACAATCAAATCTATGTCGCTATTGAGGTTGAAATTGTCAGTTAATACAGAACCAAAGGCGTACAGGCGTCTTACCCTGTGATTCTCACAAAGTTTTTGAATATCGCTTATATAGTTGTCAAGTATTGACATACTTATTATTGAAAGCAAATTTACGCAAAGTCAGTCAAACGAAGCAATGATTTTGTTCTTTGCTTTTTGATATTCTTCGTCGGACAGATGTCCGGCTTCTTTCATCTTTTGAAGGCTTTCTAATTGTTCAGTAATTGATTTTTGATTTGAGCTTAAAGGTTATTGATTCTGGATATTTTTCAACACTTCGGCTAGCTGCTGTTGCGTTTCCAAAACTTGCTTTTTGTATTGTTCTGTCTCTTTGTCTTTTGATACCAAAGCAATAATAAGTCTAATTAATGGTGATAATAAAAGCGACAAAAAAAACGCTCCTGCAAAACCAATTTTTCGCCCACTGCCAATAAAACCAACTACAAAACTGAAAATTATCCAGCCAAGAAAAATGCCCGTATTGTTATTTTTTGAGGTTTGAAAACTTAGTGCTGTCTCACAAGCATGACACACTACTTCCACGCATTGATGGCAGAATATTCATCGCTCCTTTCGCTCCCGATAATTATCGGGATCAGCCGAATGTAGAACTAAAATACAGAATTTGTACAAAAGCCGAGCAAAGAATTTTTAGCCGACACTGCTGCTCAGAATAATAGTTAAAAAGTTGGATTTTTATTCGGGTTTTTTACACAGTTCATGTTGTAAGAAGCCTAAGACAATTTTTCTTTCCATTTTGAGTAATAAAATTCAGTCGCTTCAATTACATCTTCTTCTCCTTTGTTTTGTGTGTATCCCAAGCTGAGTTTTGTACAAAAATAGTTTGAGTAGCCAGGCTTAATGTATTCAATAAAAAGTACGAAATTATCACTAATGCTTCCAACAACATCGTCTTGAGATAATTTTATAGAGTTGAAATTCTCCCAGGTGGTTATTAAAGATCCTCTGTAATAGAAGCCTTTACTATTTATTTCAATAATTGGTTTATTTATTGTGGCTTTTATTGTAAATAAAATTGCCGGTATAAAGGTTAGGTAAGGTAATATCGTAATTTTTCTTGGATTAGAGTTACTAAACTCTTTATAATATATTGCATAAAAAAACATTACCCAAAAAATAAAGGCAGCAACAGCATTAATCACAACTGATTCTTTTACAATAAAACTTTTAGATTCTGATAATTCACTTTTGTCCATAATGACCAAAATTTCAATTTAGTTTCGCTCAACGGCTATGTATTAGAAGGAAGGACATTCAATGCTTCTTTCAGCTTGATTGCGACTTAATGACGAAGATAAGTACAAAAGCCGGGCAAAGAATTTTTAGCCGGGACCGTAGTACAATAG
>JAFDXD010000113.1 GCA_018268135.1 Bacteroidota bacterium | reverse complement strand
GTTATTCTTGCAAGCCTAAATTTTTTTTCACGTAGCAAAGCACTTATGTGGTTTACCATGAAATCAAAAATAAGTGGCCTAAAAAGATGATGATAAGCCCTCTCACTTTCTTTGTCTAGCAGATGGTATAATGTGAGGTAGGATCGTGTATCTACTGAGTCTTTCAAGTAAGTCGTAGTTATGCCGGTTGCATGCCTCCGATAGACAGACGTTACATCTGGTAAAACACCAACTTTACCCCGAAGGGCACACAAGAAAAAAATAGCAATATCCCCGTTGTTTATTGAAGAGAACCAAGATGGAAAGGTGGTGATTTTTCTAAACATTACACTGGAGGTATGAAATGGGACAAGGGGGCTAATTAATTGCTCAATAGGCAAAAGCCTTTCCTCTGTTATTTCCACACGAGGGCTAATATTAAATAAATGAGAAGGCGTTCCGTCTTCATAAATCACCTTCGTATTAGTTCCGCAAATAAATATCTCGGGGTGCTGCTCCAAAAAATCTACCTGCTTTTGCAGTTTATAGGGGTCTATCCAGTAATCATCGCCATCACAAAGGGCAACATATTTAGTGTGAATTAAAGAAAAAATTTTTTTACTATTTTCAGAAGCGCCAATATTAACATGGTTTCTATAAAAATAAATATTAGAATATTTGGTGTAATACTCTTCAATTATTTTTATAGAATCATCTGTTGAGCAATCATCTCCAATCAATATAAAAAAAGAAAAAGATGTTTTTTGAGAAACTATCCCTTCTATAGTCTTTCTTAAAAAGTGTTCATGATTATATACACATATTGGTATTGCAACTAAATAATTATTATTAATAACCATATAAAAACTATACTATTCCATCAACCTAGCTAATCCAAAGCCTTTTCTTCCAAAATCATTACCACAATAAAATAAAAAAATATTTTTTTTATATAAAAAAAGATTAGGGTAGCAAATCATTTCACTATCCCACCCTTCTTTTTCAGTAGCAATTCCTGCAAGATTGTCGTGTCTATCCCAATTCTCAAAATCGGATGAGGTGGCATACCCAATTCTATATCCTCTGTCTTTGTTTCTAAAATTGGTTGAATATCGATAAGAAAAAAACAAATGCCATTTATTATTCCAAAATGCTACTGTTGGAGATGCCTGAGATTCATGCTCAATTACGTTACTTAAAATAGTTTTACCATTTCTGCTCCATAAAATACCATCTATAGATGTTGCTTTCATTATTTGATAAACTGATTCACGCTTACCATTATACTCTATCCAATTAATTCCAGATGTATAAAATAAGTGATATACACCATTTAAAAAAAGAACGGAAGAACAGCCTGCTTGCAAATACGGTTCGTTATAATTTGATCCTATAACTGGGCCTTTCCCAATTTTTTTGAATTTAGTACCATCATCACTTGTAGCTAACCCGATTTCCCAATTATAGGGTACAGATACTTTTCTCGTCCACCCCACATAATATAAAAAGAATTCAGATTTATTTTTTATAACACTTCCGGCCATAATCCCAAATTCATCAAATGTTCCTATATCTCCATGTTCAAGTATTGGCTTTTGTGAGATTGAAATAATTTTGGTTAAATCCTTTTTATCTAAATCAACATAAGCAGCTAAACTCTTACTATTACCATTTGTATCTTTAGGTGATCTTGTATTAAAATAAACTCGTACACAAGTATCCATTTCAATAGCAAATGGGTTCTGAGCTTGCTCGACCATCCAAGTTTCATTTCCATTTTTATCTAAATCAAATATTTTACCAAGTTTTTCCCATTTTAGCATATATCTATTTTGCTTTATTCGCCTCATTAATAATTGCTTGTTCTAACCAATCATGCATACTCATTCCTGCTTTTTTTTGAGCTGTCTTAGCAATTTTTTTTATTTCATCAGAAACTCCCTCTAGATTTCCATAATATCTTGACCAATGCGTTCCGCCACGTTCACTGGGAATTTTAATATGATAATTTGCCGTTGGTTCACCTTCTCCAACTACGAAGTCAATTATATAATATGCTCCCTGCATAATCCACTCAACATTAACATCTCTTGCTTCAACTGGCAACGAAGAAAGCGGAACATCAACTCCAATTAGTGGGTTTGAGTTAATCATAATTTTAGCCATCTGTGTTTCTTTGAGCCACGGACCAATACCTTCATCGCCTATAACAATTTTTCCGCCTGGTTTAACAACCCTGCATAATTCTTTTAAACATCTTTCTTTTTCAGCAAAGGTGCTGATTCCGCCAAAATGATGTGCAGCATCAAAGTAATTATCAGGAAAAGATAAGTAACTTGCATTAGCTATTGAAAACTCAACTCTATCTCCAAATTTATTAAGCCTTTTAATAGCCTGTTTTAAAAAACTCTTCGATAATTCTTGAAAATATAATTTACCAGACTGAATATACTTTAAAATATACTCAGCTCCTCGCCCGTCTCCTCCACCAATTTCTAATACCTGAAAGTTTTCTTTTAAATTTAATTTAACAATAATTTTTTCACGAACTGCTTGATTGGATTGATTGAAAGTTTGAAAAGGAATATCTGCGTATTTTTCATATTCTAATGCCAGTTTTTCATAAGATTCTCTTGTTGTTTGATCAATATTTGCAAGTTCTTTGGGCCAAGTAAAATCAGGTATAAATTCTTCAATCTCAAAATGTATGCCTTTATCAGATACCAGTATTCCACTTTTTATTCTATTATTAACAATTTTCTCATTCTTTATTCTTAGTTTATTTAACGTAATTGGGCAACGATATATCTGCAAATCTTCTGTTCTCATTTTATGATATTATAAATTGATAGAAAATTATACTCCTGTATTTTATCAAACCCTAAACTTAATGCTGTTTTCTTTGAGGCTGTATTGTCTTCAAAACAATCCCACGTAGGTTTAATATTTTTAGCAACACAATTATTCACGAATGCTTCTACTGCTAGTTTTGCCAAGCCTTTTCCCCTATATCTTTCACTGGTAAAAACATCTATTTCAGCTATCCTGTTTTCAACTGCTGCGGCATAGCAAATAGATACCGGCCGGCTATCCTTGTCAATAACTATTTGGGCTAGTGAGTTTTTTAGAGTATCTGCCGGGCCGTTCCAAAATCGGTTTTCAAGATCAAGTTTAAATTCATCTATTTTTATTAAGTCTTCTCTAACCATTTCTCTTGTGCTAAATCCGTCAATCGTTTCAACACTATTTTTATGGCTGTTTTTAAAATATGCTAATCTTATTCTCTCCCTCGTTTTGGTGCCAAATTTAGCAGGAATATCAGTTGCACACTTAATTAATTCTTCTGTAGCATCGTAAATATGAAAGTACGTTGGAAAAGAAGAAGTTAAAAAAATATCTATCAATTGATTAGTACAGTCTGCTGTTTGAATAACCGAACAAAAGCCGGCTTTATGTACGATCAAAAAATTATCTGCATACCGGTACACACTGCCT
>JAFDXD010000112.1 GCA_018268135.1 Bacteroidota bacterium | reverse complement strand
CAAGATTAATGCTTAAAGATGTAAAACTTGGCGAAAATTATGCACTCATTATTAGTACCAATGCAGGGCTTTGGGCATATAATATTGGAGATACAATAAAGTTTGTATCTCTGCAACCTTACAGGGTAATTGTAAGTGGCCGCACCAAGCATTTTATTTCTGCCTTTGGCGAGCATGTAATTGTAGAAGAAGTAGAGGCTGCATTATTAAAAGCTTCTGAAGATGAAAATATACGCATTACCGAATTTACCGTTGCGCCATTTATTTCGCAAGCCAATGGCAAAAGCTATCATGAGTGGTTTATAGAGTTTGAAAATATGCCTGCAGATTTAAATGCTTTTGCAGAAAAATTAGATGATAATTTACGAGCCAAAAATGTTTACTATGACGATTTAATTGCCGGTAATATTTTACAGAAGTTAAAAATTACTGCTATTAAAAAAAATGGATTTGTAGATTACATGAAAAGCATCGGTAAACTGGGCGGCCAAAATAAAGTGCCAAGATTGGGTAATGATAGAAAAATAGCAGACGAGCTTAGTAAAATTAATGTGGGGTAATTTGCCTTTGCACTCGTTTCATAACAAAATATTTACTAATTTTTTTACATGATTTTGTATAATTGTTTTACATTTGCAGCAGTAATATTTTTACAAGGCCAATAAAGTCATTGAAAAAAGAAATTTTACATACAGCCTTTTATCCCTCAAGGGGTATAACTTTACATCTGCGACGTGGTTGCTGATAGGACGAGCATTTTAAAAAAGCCCCTGTCAGTGAAAAAATCCCCCGGCCACTATTTGCACCAAGCGTGCTAAAGAGTTTACATTAATTATTCATTTCAATTTTTTTCAAATTGGAAAATCAGGAAATTATCATTCGTACTGCACATGCAGCCGATATAAAATATGCTAGCATCATTACTGATGAAATGGAATCATCTGCCAAAGTAAGAGGCACAGGTATTGCCAAGCGCTCACCTGAGTATATTGCAAAAAAAATTACGGAAGGCAAGGCCGTAATTGCTGTTACCCCGGCAGGAGACTGGGTTGGCTTTTGTTATATTGAAGCCTGGGGACACGAAACTTTTGTGGCCAACAGCGGTTTAATTGTATCGCCCAATTTCAGGAAGAGCGGTGTAGCAAAAAAAATTAAAGAAGCCATATTTAAACTATCAAGGCAAAAATACCCCGATGCAAAAATTTTTGGCCTTACTACCGGCCTTGCCGTGATGAAAATAAATTCAGACCTCGGGTATGAGCCCGTAACCTATAGCGAGCTTACAGATGATGAACAATTTTGGGCAGGATGCAAAAGTTGTGTAAACTACGATATACTGATGAGTAAAGATAGAAAAAACTGTATGTGCACTGCCATGCTATACGATCCTAAAGATCACTACGAACCGGCAGAAACAGCGGCTGATTTTAAACAACATTCCAAATTATACGAAAGATTTATGCGCCTCAAACAACGCATGTTATTGCGATTTTTAAAGAGAGAGCAAAAAGGCGGCGGCAAAACATCGCTGTTGCGTTATTTTTTTAATTTTTAATTTTAATATTCATGAAAAAAGTAGTTTTAGGTTTTAGTGGGGGATTAGATACTTCCTATTGTGCAAAATATTTTACAAAAGAAATAGGCTACGAAGTACATTCCGTTATTGTAAATACTGGTGGATTTAGCGATGAAGAATTGAAGCAGATAGAAAAACATGCGTATAACCTTGGCGTAAGTTCGCATACAAGTATTAATGCGGTTGAAAATTATTATAATAGCATTATTAAATATTTAGTTTTTGGAAATGTTTTAAAAAACAATACATACCCTCTTAGTGTAAGCGCCGAAAGGCTTGTGCAGGCAGTAAATATTGCCGAGCATGCTAAAAAAATTAAGGCAGATGCTGTAGCTCATGGAAGCACCGGCGCCGGAAACGATCAGGTACGCTTTGACATGATTTTTAATAGTATGCTGCCGGGGGTAGAGATTATTACTCCCATTAGAGATCTTCAACTTAGCAGGGAAGCAGAAATTGATTATTTAAAAAAGCAGGGAGTATCTATGAATTTTGAAAAGGCTGCATACTCTATTAATAAAGGGCTTTGGGGCACCAGCGTAGGAGGCAAAGAAACCCTTAAAAGCAACGGCATGTTGCCCGAAGAAGCCTGGCCCACACAGCTCAATTCATCTTTAACCTCACAGGATATAAAACTGTATTTTGAAAAAGGTGAATTGACCAGGGTAAATGATACAAGCTTTAATCATCCCTCTAAAGCCATTCAATATTTGCAAACAATTGCTGCTCCTTATGCCATTGGCAGAGATGTGCATGTAGGCGATACCATCATTGGTATTAAAGGTAGGGTAGGGTTTGAAGCTGCCGCCCCCATGATTATTTTAAAGGCACATCATGCTTTAGAAAAACATGTGCTCACTAAATGGCAATTAAATTTAAAAGACCAACTAGCCCAGTTTTATGGCAACTGGTTGCATGAAGGGCAAATAATGGATCCTGTAATGCGTGACATTGAATCTTTTTTTGAAAGCACACAACAACATGTTACCGGCCATGTTTTCGTACAACTTTTGCCTTACCGCTTTATTGTGAATGGTATAGAATCAGCCTACGACTTAATGAGCAACCGCTTTGGCAGCTATGGCGAAATGAATAGCGGCTGGTCGGGGCAGGATGTGAGAGGCTTTTCAAAAATATTTGGCAACCAAACCGGCATTTATCATTTAATAAAAGAAGCTGCTGATGAAAAATAAAATTAAAGTGGGTATTATTGGCGGCGCAGGCTACACTGGTGGCGAGTTAATAAGGATTTTATTAAATCATCCCAATGCTGAAATTGTTTTTGTGCAAAGTAAAAGCAATGCAGGCAATTTATTATCTAAAGTGCATGAAGACCTTGCAGGCGATACTGATATGGTTTTTTCAGAAAATCATCATGACAAGGTGGATGTATTATTTTTATGCGCCGGTCACGGAGAGGCAAAGAAATTTATTGAAGCAAATGATATTCCCTCTTCTGTAAAATTAATAGACATAGGCAACGATTTTCGCTTAAAAAAAGATGCCGGTTTTAAAGGCCGTCAATTTGTATATGGATTGCCGGAAGTAAATAAAAACAGCATAAAAAATGCAGCCAACATTGCTAACCCCGGTTGCTTTGCTACCGCAATAGAATTAGGGCTTTTGCCCCTTGCACAAAAAGGGCTGCTGCATCAAATTTATACCACCGGCATTACAGGCTCTACCGGTTCCGGACAAACGCTTTCGGCTACGGCTCATTTTAGTTGGAGGGCCAATAATGTACAAGCTTATAAAACCTTGTCGCATCAGCATCTTGGCGAAATTGGCGAAACCATTTTGCAACTACAACCCGGCATTGATATTGACCTGAGCTTTGTACCCTGGAGAGGCGATTTTACAAGAGGTATCTTTATTAGCTCTCAATTAAATTGCGAATTAAGTATGGAAGAATTAAATGTACTGTATGCCGATTTTTATCAGGCACAACCATTTGTACACATAAGCAAATCTCCCATTAGTTTAAAGCAGGTAGTCAATACCAATAAGGCAATTATTCAGTTAGAAAAAGTTGGAAGCAAACTTGTGATTCATTCTGCACTGGATAATTTATTAAAAGGAGCAAGTGGCCAGGCTGTACAAAATATGAACTTACTGTTTGGCTTAGACGAAACAACCGGTTTAAAATTTAAAGCAAATTATTTTTAAATGAATGTATTTGATGTTTACCCGTTAAATGATGTTACTATTGTAAAAGCCAGTGGTAGCTGGGTATGGGATGATAAAGGACAAAAATACCTTGACTTGTACGGGGGCCATGCCGTCATTAGCATTGGCCATACCAACCCTCATTGGGTGAAAAGGATAGAAACTCAATTGCACCAAATTTCATTTTATTCTAATTCTGTAAAAATACCCTTACAACAGCAACTGGCAGATAAGTTGGGCAAAGTATCCGGCAAAGAAAATTACCGCTTATTTATGTGCAACTCCGGAGCAGAAGCCAATGAAAACGCATTAAAACTAGCCTCATTTTATAATGGCCGAAAAAAAATAATCGCTTTTAAAAAAGCATTTCATGGCCGTACTTCTCTTGCAGTGGCAGCTACTGATAATCCTAATATTGTAGCGCCGGTTAATCAAACAGATTATATTATTTTTCTTCCCTTCAATGATGAGGCGGCCCTGGAGAATGCCTTTGCACAACATGAAATTTGTGCAGTAATTATTGAGGGTATTCAGGGAGTAGGAGGCATCAATGTAGCAACAGTTTCTTTTTTACAAAAAATCAGAGCATTGTGCAACCAGTATAATGCAGTATATATTGCAGATTCGGTTCAATGCGGATATGGCCGCAGCGGCAAATTTTATTCACACGATTTTGCCTCGGTAGATGCTGATATTTATACCATGGCCAAGGGAATGGGAAATGGTTTTCCGGTAGCAGGTATTTCTATCTCACCAAAGTTTGAAGCAAAACATTTTATGCTTGGTACAACCTTTGGCGGCAACCACCTGGCCTGTGCAGCATCTCTGGCTGTGCTTGAAGAAATAGAAGAAAATAATTTGATGCAAAATGCAGAAATGGTGGGCAATTATTTAATGGAAGAGTTAAAAAAACTGCCGAATATTATTGAAGTTCGGGGCAGGGGATTGATGATTGGCATACAACTGCCCGATGAATTTTCGGGAGTGAAGAAAAATCTTTTATGGAAACATAAAATATTTACAGGCGAGGCCAAACCCAATGTAATAAGGCTATTGCCGGCATTGAATATAACATTGGAGCAGGCCGGTATTTTTTTACAAGCAATAAAATCAGAGCTGCAAGGATGAAAAATTTTATTTCGGTAAATGATGTAGAAAATATTGATGCACTGGTGGCTAAAGCCCTGCATTTTAAAGAAAGCCCATTGGCCAATATTAATTTGGGAAAAAATAAAAAAATAGGCTTGTTGTTTTTAAATCCCAGCCTGCGTACAAGAATCAGTACTCAAATAGCAGCACAAAACCTGGGTACAGAAGCAATTGTATTTAATATTGATAAAGAAGGCTGGGCACTTGAATTTGCCGAAGGCGCCATCATGAACGGGACTACTGTAGAGCATGTAAAAGATGCGGCTCCATTGCTTGGCACTTATTTTAATATCATTTGTATCCGTACATTTCCTTCTTTAAAAAACCGGAGTGATGATTATGCCGAAACGGTAATAAACGCTTTTATTAAATATGCAGGAGTGCCCATTGTAAGCCTCGAAAGCGCCACGCTTCATCCCTTGCAATCACTTACAGATATTATTACCATCAAAGAAAATATGCCCGAAGGCAGAAGGCCAAAAATAGTATTAAGCTGGGCACCGCATATTAAACCCTTGCCTCAGTGTGTGGCCAACTCATTTGCACAATGGATTAATAAATGGGGCCAGGCAGATTTTGTAATTACTCACCCCGACGGGTATGCGCTTGATACACAATTTACGGAAGGCGCTGAGATTTCTCACCATCAGGAGGAAGCTTTGGCAAATGCTGATTTTGTATATGTAAAAAACTGGAGTAGTTATAACAACTATGGCGCCATGCCACCCGTAACAGGCAATTGGATGCCTGATGCAAAAAAAATGGCAATTACTAACCAGGCTAAGATAATGCATTGCCTGCCGGTAAGGCGCAATGTAGAGCTAAGCGATGAAGTATTGGACAGCCCCGATAGCCTTGTAACACAGCAAGGCTCAAACAGGGTGTGGGCAGCACAAGCGGTATTAGCAGAATTACTACAATCAATATAATGCTTTCATGGAAAAATTATTTGTAATAAAAATTGGGGGCAATATTATAGATGATGAAATAAAACTTTTGTCTTTTATAAAAGATTTTGCTGCTATAAAAGCCAACAAAATTTTAATACACGGCGGCGGAAAACTTGCTACCAAAGTAGCAGAGGCAATGGGTATAGAGCAGCAGATGGTTGATGGCAGAAGAATTACTGATGCAGAAACTTTGAAAATAGTTACGATGGTGTATGCTGGATACATTAATAAAAATATTGTAGCTGGCCTGCAGGCAGCAGGTTGCAACGCCATTGGCTTATGTGGCGCAGATGCCAATGTAATGAAAGCACATAAGAGAGCTGGCGCAGCCATTGACTATGGCTTTGTTGGCGATATTGATGCAGTGAACAATGTTTTTATAAAATCAGTTTTAGACAATAATAATTCAATAGTTTTTGCGCCCATTACGCACAATGCTCAAGGGCAACTATTAAATACCAATGCAGATACAGTAGCAAATGAAATAGCAGTAGCCATGAAAGATTATTATGAGGTTACTTTAATTTATTGTTTTGAAAAAGATGGTGTGCTGATGAATGCAAATGATGATACTTCAGTGATACCGTCAATTTCAAAAGAAAGTTTTGAAACCTTAAAAAGCGGCAATATTATTTCTGCCGGTATGATACCAAAGCTTGATAATGCATTTGCAGCGGTAAACGCAGGCGTAAAGCAGGTAATCATTGGCAATGCAGAAAAATTAAATACTTTAATTCAATATCAAACAGGCACTGTCATTAGTAATGAGTATTAAAGACACTGATATTTTATACCAAGAAGCCGTTGCATTATTACAACAGCTTATTGCCATACCATCTCTCAGCCGAATGGAAGATAAAACGGCCGATTGCATTGAAATGTTTTTGCAAAAAAAGAATATTACTGCTCACCGGTTGGTAAATAATGTATGGTGTACAAATAAATATTTTGATGATACAAAGCCTTGTATTTTATTAAACTCACATCACGATACAGTAAAAGCTAATGAAAACTATACCCTCAATCCTTATGAGCCAACCATTGAAAATGGTAAATTATTTGGCCTGGGTAGTACAGATGCAGGTGCATCGCTGGTAAGTTTATTAGCAGCTTTTTTATTTTTTTATCATCAACAAGGGCTTGCATATAATATCCTGTTTGCAGCAACAGCCGAGGAAGAGATAAGTGGCTCAAATGGTATAGAAAAATTGTTGGCAGATGCCGGATTTGCAAAATGTATAGAGCATAAAGATTCTTTTGCAATAGTAGGGGAGCCTACTCAATTAGAATTGGCTATTGCCGAAAAAGGCTTGCTGGTACTGGATTGTACAGCAAAAGGAGTAGCAGGGCATGCAGCCAGAAATGATGGAGAAAATGCTATTTACCATGCAATGAATGCTATTGAATGGTTTAAAAATTACCGCTTTGATGAAGTATCTGATTTATTAGGAGAGGTAAAAATGACAGTAACAAGTATTGCTACCGAAAATAAAGCTCACAATGTAATTCCTGCTCAATGCAGTTTTGTAGTGGATATTCGTATTACAGAATTATATTCTCATCAGCAAATATTACAAACCATTGTTAATAATGTAGCGGTACAAATAGTACCAAGAAGCACAAGGTTAAAGTCATCAATCATTCCCCAATCACATCCGGTAGTAATTGCCGGAATGCATTTAGGTAAAAAAATTTATGGCTCGCCTACGCTTTCAGACAAAGCCCTCATGCCGATACCGGCGCTGAAATGCGGCCCGGGTTATAGTGCCCAAAGCCATAGTGCAAATGAATTTGTACTTTTAAAGGATATTGAAGATGCTGTAAACTTTTATGTGGCATTGATTAAAAAAATAACTTGAACAAGGAGATAGCTAAATTTTTGTAATTCATAAATAGTATCATACACTCATGAAACTTTGGCAAAAAAATATAGATGTAGATAAAACCGTTGAAAAATTTACGGTCGGCAACGATCGTGATTTTGATTTGTTACTTGCCCCCTTTGATGTGTATGGCAATATTGCTCATGCCAGAATGCTTGCTACTGTTGGCCTGCTTACTCAAAAGGAGTCAGATGAGTTGGTGAAAGAATTGCAGCAAATTTTTAAAACAATTTTGCAATCTGGTTTTATTATTCAGCCCGGCGTAGAAGATGTTCACTCTCAAATAGAATTTTTACTTACACAAAAACTGGGTGATACCGGTAAAAAAATACATTCGGCCAGAAGTAGAAACGATCAGGTGCTGGTAGATATTAAATTATTTTTGCGTAGCGAAATTGAAAAATTAGTACAGGTTATTTATTCTTTTTTTGAGCTGCTACAGCAACTTAGCGAAAAATATAAAGACCATTTATACCCCGGATATACCCATTTGCAATTGGCAATGCCCTCTTCATTTGGCTTATGGTTTGGCGCCTATGCCGAAAGCCTGGTAGATGATGTAGAAACGCTAAAAGCAGCTTATCATATTGTAAATAAAAATCCTTTAGGCAGCGCTGCAGGCTATGGGTCATCATTTCCTATCAATAGAACACTCACTACCCAATTATTAGGTTTTGAAGAGATGAATTATAATGTAGTGTATGCTCAAATGGGGCGGGGCAAAGCAGAGCGTATTGCCGCACAGGCTCTGGCAAATGTTGCAGATACCTTAGCTAAAATGAGTATGGATGCCTGTTTGTATCTTAATCAAAATTTTAATTTTATTTCTTTCCCTGCTGAGTTAACTACGGGAAGCAGCATCATGCCTCACAAAAAAAATCCTGATGTATTTGAACTTATACGCTCTTATTGCAATCGAATAAAAGCGCTTCCCAATGAAATAATGATGATGACTACTAACCTGCCAAGTGGCTATCACAGAGATTTGCAATTGTTGAAAGAGCATCTTTTTCCATCCTTCAGTATTTTGACAAATTGTATTAATATGGCTGCGCTAATGCTAAGCAATATTTCTATAAAAGAAAATATACTTGCTGATGAAAAATACAAATATCTTTTTAGTGTAGAAGAGGTTAACAAACTTGTTTTAAATGGTATCCCCTTTAGAGATGCCTATAAAAAAATTGGCGCTGATATCAATCAAAATCAATTTAGCTATACCACTCAATTATTGCATACCCATGAAGGATCCATCAATAACCTGCAATCAGCTCAAATTGCACAAATGATGAATAAACTTATTACACAATTTAATTTTAGTGAGGCTAATAGCGCTTTAAAAGATTTATTACATTAAATTGCCGCACATATATAATTTTTTTACACAATAAAATTAAATTATGCCTGCCGCAAAGCAGAAAAAACGCATTGCCATATTTGGAAGTACAGGGTCTATTGGTACCCAGGCACTCGATGTAATACGCTCACACAATGAGTTGTTTGAAGTAGAAATTTTAACAGCTCATTCCAATGCCGAATTATTGATAGAGCAGGCGCTGGAGTTTGAGCCGAATGCTGTATTGATAGGAGATGAAGCAAAATATGAAATGCTTAAAACAGCGTTAGTTTCAAAAAATATCAAAGTATTTGCCGGGGAAAAAGCTTTAGAAGAACTGGCCGATTTTAATACCTATGATATAATGCTGGCTGCCATTGTTGGGTTTGCCGGCCTCAAGCCTACGCTTAAAGCAGTATCTAAAGGCAAAATGGTAGCCCTTGCCAATAAAGAAACCCTGGTGGTGGCAGGCGATATTGTAATGCAAACTGCCTTAGAGCATAGGGCTCCCATCATACCCGTAGATAGCGAACATTCTGCTATTTTTCAATGCCTGGTGGGCGAGTCTCGAAATCCTATTGAAAAAATTATTCTTACAGCAAGCGGAGGGCCTTTTTTGGGAAAAAAACCTAATTTTCTGGTAAATGTAAAAAGAGATCATGCTTTGCAGCACCCTAATTGGAGCATGGGAGCAAAAATTACCATTGACTCTGCAACCCTTATGAACAAAGGGCTTGAGATGATTGAAGCAAAATGGCTTTTTAATCTTAAACCCGAACAGGTAGAGGTAGTTATTCATCAGCAAAGCGTCATACATAGCATGGTGCAGTTTCAGGATGGAAGCATCAAAGCTCAAATGGGCTTGCCTGATATGAAATTGCCCATTCAATATGCACTTGGTTTTCCCCATCGTATCAAAAACGAATTTCCACGTTTTAGCTTCCGAAAGTATCCAAACCTAAGCTTTGAAGAGCCGGATTTTAAAACCTTTCGCAACCTGGGGCTTGCCATACAGGCGCTAAAAGCAGGCGGCAATACAGCCTGTGTACTTAATGCTGCCAATGAAATAGCTGTTTGGGCTTTTTTGAAAAACAGGATTGGGTTTTTGGACATTACAGCAGTGGTAGAAAAAACTATTGAAAAAATTAACTTTATTCAAAAGCCTTCTTTAGAGGAATATTTTGAAAGCGATGGAGAGGCTCGTAACTTCGCCGCTTCTATTATTAAATTATAAAATAATATTTTGTACCGGGCGGCATTTCTTTTTGAGTATTGTTGTTAACCTGTGCTGATAGCCTTTCTTTCTTTAATTGAAAAAATGATTATCATACTTGTAGAGCAAAAAAATAAAAACAAAAAAGTGCTACTCAATAAAAATAAAAATTCTAAATGGTTCTCGATACTATCTTAGCTATCAACTGGCCAAGCGTTGGCCTAAAAGCAGCACAATTAATTTTATCACTTTCAATACTGGTCATCCTTCACGAGTTTGGGCATTACATTACAGCTAAGTGGTTTAAATGCAGGGTAGAAAAATTTTATCTTTTCTTTGATCCCTGGTTTTCTATTTTTAAAAAGAAAGTAGGCGAAACTGAGTATGGAATTGGCTGGCTGCCTCTCGGCGGATATGTAAAAATATCAGGCATGATAGATGAGAGCATGGATAAAGAGCAAATGAAGCAACCACCACAACCCTGGGAGTTTCGTAGCAAACCAGCCTGGCAGCGTTTGATAATAATGCTCGGTGGTGTTACTGTAAATATTTTGCTTGCATTTGTAATCTATGCAGGTATTTTGATGGTGTGGGGGCAGGATAAAATTCCAAACCAATCTTTAAAAAATGGGATATGGGTTACAGACTCTTTGATGTATGAAATTGGGCTGAGAGACGGCGATAAAATAGTATCTGTAAATAATGATTCCATTAAAAATTATGAAGACGCTCCTAAAAAAATACTCTTTAGCGGAGGCGGCAATATTGATGTTGTAAGAAATGGAAAAGATACTTTAATTGTTATTCCACGCAGCCTAATAGGCCAGCTTATTGAAAAAAAGAAAAAGAAAGGAAGATTGTTTTTGCCCAGGGTGCCTGCTATCATTGGTGAGTTCGACCAAAAAGATAGCTCCATTGCAAAAAAATCGGGGCTGAAATACTGGGATAAAATTGTAAAAGTAGATTCAGTAGATGTCAACTATTTTGATCAGGTAACCGCATATATGGATTCCAAAAAAAATCAAAAAGTAGAGCTTACTGTTCTAAGAAACGGGCAAAATATTTTAATACCAATTGTGCCCGACAGCGATGGTAAATTTGGCCCTCCGTTTTTAACCAATGCACAGTACGATAGCCTTGGAGTATTAAAAGTAATCCATACAGATTATAATTTCTTTAGCGCTTTCCCTGCCGGGTTCCATCTCGCTATTACTTCTTTAAAAGAATACATCGAGCAATTTAAATTAATTTTTTCGCCAAGCACAGGCGCTTATAAAGGCGTAGGAGGATTTAAAACAATGGGCTCTATTTTTTCGGGCAATGGCTGGGATTGGGAGTCTTTTTGGAATATCACGGCTTTGTTTTCGGTTATCCTGGCTTTTATGAACCTGCTGCCCATACCTGCTTTAGATGGAGGCCATGTATTATTTACCCTTATTGAAATGATAACCGGCCGCAAGCCCAGTGAGAAATTTTTAGAGTATGCGCAAATTGTGGGAATTGTAATTTTGCTTGCACTAATGATTTATGCCAATGGAAATGATTGGCTGGGCTGGGGGCGTGGTAAATAATTTTTAATAAAAAAGATAAGCGGTTCTACGCTTTTTAAAATTTAGTACAGATGCGATTCCTTGCAAGGCTGGTATGTATTTGTAATATTTGTTTTATTATTGCTGCCATACTGCGCCTGGTAGAGATGGGGCAAATTGCAAAAGGCAATGATGGGCCTGCTTTAAAATTTCAGCCTTTAGAAAGTACCATTGTTATATTGGGGTACGGCGCTATTTTTATAAATATTATTTTTTTATTCTACTTCATATACCGGGTTGCAAACAAAAAAATAATTTTTGCCCCCCGCTGGGTTATTTGGTTTAATGTGCTGATGTTTCCTATTCAGGTATATTATTTTTTTTATAGCCATATTTAAATATGATAAATAATATTTTAAAAGACAAGCCCACTAAATTATTTGTAATTTTTACAGCTTTCTTTGTTGCCAATGCGCTTATTGCCGAAACCATTGGTACTAAAATATTTTCACTCGAAAAATTAATAGGGTTTCATCCTTCTAATTTTACCATCTTTGGCCAAACAGGAATTTCTATCAGCCTTACCTGTGGTGTGCTTTTGTGGCCGCTCGAGTTTGTAATAACCGATATTGTAAATGAGTTTTATGGGCCAAGAATAGTAAGGCGAATTTCATTTATTGCTATTGCCCTTATTTCTTATGCTTTCTTAATGTTTTTTATAGCCATCAAAGTGCCTCCGGCAGATTTTTGGGTTACAAGCCATACTACATCAGATAATGTACCCGATATGCAAAATGCCTTCAATGGTATCTTTGGCCAGGGAATGAGAATTATTATTGGTAGCCTCGTTGCCTTCTTTGTAAGCCAATTGGTAGACGTAACTGTTTTTCATAAAATAAAAAAAATCACTGGCGAAAAAAAAGTATGGCTCAGAGCTACAGGCTCTACTTTGGTGTCACAAATAGTAGATAGCTATATCGTTTTATTTATCGCTTTTTTGGGAGTGTTTTCCTGGCAGCAAATATTGGCAATAGGTGTTGTAAATTATTTTTACAAAGCATTCATGGCCATCATACTCACTCCTTTAATTTACTTAGTAGAGCATCGCATAGAAAAATATGTGGGGCATGATGTAGCAAAAAAAATGAAACTTGCTGCTATGGGAAAAGAGGAAGAGTAGCAGCTCTTTAATAAAACAAGCATGGAAGTTTCACCATACTTGTTTTATAAACAAATTTTGATTTTTAATTTTTCAAAAATTCCTCATGTGATTACTGTGAGGAATCAATACTTAAATAAAACGCCTTCTAATTTCAGTTGCATGCCTTGCAGCTTTTCTTACTTTCCACATGTTTACCTCTGCAAAAGAATAGGCATTTGTGTTTTTAAATGATCCTGTAGCTAAGGTTTCTTTTGTTTCTTTTAAAAGCTCGTTCATTTCTTCCTTGTTTAGTGGGGCAATAATGCCTTCAGTGCTTGTTTTCATACTTCTGTTTTTAATATTTATACAATGTTTTTTTTGCCGGAATAATAACCGGCAGGCAGGCAAAAGGCACTCTGTAGCTGGAGAAATTTATATAAATTATAGGCAGTAATTCAGAATTGCGCCGCAAAGTTAAGACGCTTTAAATTACCGAAAAAAAATCTTTTATCTTTTATATAACTATTTCCAAAAATTTAACAAAACTGAGATGTAGCCACAGCTTTTTGTTACAAAAAATATTTATGGTATTATTTTAATTTATTCCTCTTAGTTTGCTTTATTTTGATGGTATAAACACATATTTTTTTAGAATGCATCTGATGAGACCAACATTTACTTTCCTTTTCTTTCTGCTACTCTTATTTGCATTTATTACCCCGGGTTATGCTCAGCAACCTAAAGACACTTCTGTATTTTTTTTAGCCAGAAAAAAAGGCCTGCTCGGAAAGTTAGGAAAAAGTATTTCTCACGAAAATGATGTAGAGCCAATAAAAATCGTAAATAAGTTCAAGGAGTTTAAAGGGAAAATAATAAGGAAAATTACCATTGCTCCTGTAGGGTTTAACCACAACATGAATGATACTGCAGAAATAAGAAATTCTTTCACCGTGAAAGTGGCAAAAGCCTTTCACCGAAACTCAACTAATAACCTCATTAATAAAAATTTATTTTTCAAAGAGGGAGATAAACTTTTGCCATTATTATTTTCCGATAACGAACGCTTTTTGAGAGATCAGCCTTTTTTGCAAGATGCATTGATTGTAGTTTTTAATTCTGTTGGGTCTGCCGACTCTGTAGATGTAGTGGTGCTGACTCGTGATGTGTTTTCTATTGGAGGCTCTGTAAATATCAATAGCGCAAGCAGGGGCTCCATTTTGGCAAAAGAAGAAAACCTGCATGGTAGTGGAAACAAATTATCGGCAAGTATGCTGTATGACAGGCATAGGTCTCCGGGGTTTGGTTGGGGAGGAGAGTTTATTAAACGAAATTTAAAAGGCTCATTCTTTAACTGGACCACGGGGTTCTCTACATTCAATAATGAAATTTTTACGGGAAGAAATGAAGAAAATCAGATTTATACAACTTTTGAAAAACCTCTTGTAAGCCGCTACACACAATGGGTGGCAGCTCTTACACTTTCCTATCATAATACTTCAAATGCTTATTTCGATACCTCTTACTTCTCAAAATACAGGTACCGTTTTTTTAGCAGTGATATTTGGGCAGGTTACAATATTGGCGCTCTTAATAAAAAAGAAAAAGATGATGGTAACAGGCTTAGGCATTTTGTATCTTTTAGAAGTTTTTACAATAATTTTTATAAAATTCCGTCACTGTATATAAACAACTATAATTATAATTATGCCAATTTAAATGGCCTTTTGCTTTCGTATAGCCTTTACCGTCAGAATTTTTATCAAACCAATTTTATTTATGGGTTTGGGCGAAATGAAGATGTGCCCCAGGGTTTAAATGCGTCTATTACCGGTGGATATACAAATAAGCAAGGCAAACGAAGAGCTTATTACGGTGTAGATTTTGATGCAACCCGATATTCTAAAAAAGGCATTTTTACAAGTTATACTTTGCGAAGCGGTGGCTACGTAAATAGTAAAAAACTGGAAGATGTAGATGTGCTTGTCAATATAGATCATTTTACAGGATTGCGTAAAATGGGAAGCTATTGGCGCAACCGCAATTTTTTATCCGCTTCGTTTACCAGGCAGTTTAATCCCATATTAAATGAGCCTCTTTTTTTGGAAAGTGATTTTGGCTTGCCTTACTTTAATAATGGAACCATTCATGCCGATTTCAGGGGTACTTTTAAATTTGAATCTGTATTTTATAATTTACAAAAAATTGCCGGTTTTAGATTAGCTCCTTTTGTATTTTCTGATGTAAGTTTTTTAAAACCAATTGGCGAAAGCTTTGATAAAACCAATGGCTACACTGCTATTGGAGGTGGTATCAGAACCCGTAATGAAAACCTTATTTTCGGCACGGTAGAACTTCGTGGGTTTTATTTTCCCCGAACTTCTTATAACGGTATGAAAAATTGGAAAGTAGAAATAAGTACAAATTTGAGATTTAAATATAATAGTACCTTTATACGAAAGCCCGATTTTGTATTAGCAAATTAATATTTGGCATGTACACTAAGCAGGAAGCCTCGGCTATAAGGCAACAATTCTGGACAACACTTGGGCAATATCTTTTACCCATACCATCTGCATCGGGCAATAAAATAAACTGGATCAATTATAAAACGGGGATTAAAAACATTCGTTTTAAAATGGATGCCGTTAATAAAGAGGCCATCGTAAGAATTGAAATAAGAGGCGATGAAGAGAAGAGAGCTTCTACATATATCCATTTTAATGCTTTGAAAAATCAATTTTATTCTTTTTTTAAAGATGAATATACCTGGATGCAAAATACTATTGATGAACATGGTAAACCTCTTTCCTGTATTTATTTAATTAAAGAAAATTTAAATATCTTTAATAAAGCAGACTGGCCTGCTTTAATTTCGTTCTTTAAAGAAAATGCAATTGCTTTTGATAACTTCTGGACAGATTACAAAGAAATTTTTGAAATGCAAACCCAATAACTATTTTGTAAAATAATTTTAAATAGTATGAAAAATATATTCGTTTTTTTATTTGTTTCAATTGCCTATTTATGCATGCTCTCTTGCAATAACAATGCATCTACAAAAAAAATATCTTCCATGGATACACTTTCTAATTCTGAAAGCCACATTAAAAAAATGCCAGTAACTTATGCAGAAGGCAATCTTTCACTAAACGGCTATATTGCTTTTGATTCTACCGGTACATCGCCCAGGCCGGTAGTGTTAGTAATACCTGAGTGGTGGGGTGTTACTGATTATATTAAATCGAGGGCAGATAAGTTAGCTTCTTTGGGTTATTTTGCTATGGTGGCAGATATGTATGGCAATGGGGCTATTGCAGAAGACCCCGGTACAGCACAAAAAATGTCTGACCCATTTTATAAAGATTTTAGCCTTGGCAAAGGCCGTATTGATGCTGCCTTAGCAAAAGTAAAAACCTATCCTGAAGCAGATACTTCAAAAATTGCGGCTATTGGTTATTGTTTTGGTGGTAATCAGGTTTTAAATGAAGCCAAACTCGGCGAAAATTTTAAAGCAGTAGTGAGTTTTCATGGCATATTATTAGGAGCGCCTGCAGTAAAAGGTTTATTAAAATCACCCATTTTAATTTGCCATGGCAATGATGACCAGTTTGTAAAACCAGATGAAGTTGCAAAATTTAAAAAACAATTAGATTCAATAGGCGCAGATTACAGTTTTAAGGCCTATCCCGGAGCCACACATGCCTTTACCAATCCGCAGGCAACTGAGTTGGGCAAAAAATTTAATATTCCTATTGCCTATAATGCTGCAGCAGATTCAGCTTCGTGGCAGGAAATGAAAGACTTTCTTCTAAAATATTTTAAATAAGTTTTAGTAAATATCAATTTAATAATTACTTTTAAACCCTAATAAGATACCTGCTTTTTTCAAAAATAAATTTATCATTACTAACTTTTTACTTATGAGATTTAAAATTTATATTTCCGTTGCTCTTGTAATGGTTTTATTGCTGTGTTCATTTGATGCTTTATTTGCTCAAAATAGAACCACGTTGGATCAAATTCAACTTTTATTAAATGAAAAAGCTTCTCGTACCCCTGCACAAAAAAAGATGGACTCCCGACTTTTGCAGGCTGTGAAAGAAAAGCGAGGGGAGAAGATGGTTGCAGGCGTTGATTTGTTGCCTGCCAATGTAAATGCAGATGCACAATCAAACGTAGAAGTTGATATTTATTGTAATGTAAGTAAAGACTTACTCAATAAAATAATTAGCCTGGGCGGCGTGGTAGAAAATTCATTTTCTCAGTATAAAAGTATTCGGGCAAAAATAAATTTATCTAAAGTAGAAACCCTTGCAGCTAATAGTGATGTCATCAGCATTTCTCCTGCAGCGCCTTATGAAACTGTGGGTACCGGCTTTAAAGACCTACCGGTTACAACAACCAATTTTTTTAATTTTCCTACTGTAAATAGTAATGCTGCTAAAAGCTCTCTTTCATTTGAGCAAAGGGCTGAAAGAGTAAAAGAAAAATTAAATAACTATTTAAAGAATCAAAAGAATTTAAAAACAACCTTAATAGGTACTGTTACTTCGCAAGGCGACCTTACGCATAGAACTTCTGATGTTAGAAATATTTACGGGTATTCAGGAGAAGGGATAAAAGTAGGGGTACTGTCTGATAGTTATGATAACAGGAATGGGGCTGCACAAGATGTATTAAATGGCGATTTGCCTGGTGTGGGTAACCCATTTGGAAATACTACTCCGGTTACAGTAGTGCAGGAAGGTGGCACCAACGACGAAGGAAGAGCAATGCTTCAGATTGTACATGATCTTGCGCCCAAAGCTCAATTGTTTTTTGCAACAGGTAATGGAGGCCCTGGCAACTTTGCAAATAATATTATACAATTACGAAATACTTACCATTGCGATATTATAATAGATGACCTTTCATATTTTAATGAGCCCGTATTTGAAGATGGTACTGTTGCACAGGCAGTAAATAATGTTACAGCAAATGGATGCCTTTATTTTTCTTCAGCAGCTAACTCCGGTTCAGTACTCCGCGGCAGTGCAGGTGTATGGGAAGGCGATTTTAATGATGCTGGTTCACTACCATTTACCGGTGGCTCTAAAGTAGGTACCATCCATAACTTTGGTACCATTAGCAGCCCTTTGAATGGAGATATTATTACTGTTGCTGGTAGCCAACTTTATACTTTAGCATGGTCAGATAAAACCGGAAGCTCTTCAAATGATTATGATTTATTTCTTGTAAGTGCTTCAGGCACTGTAAAGGCTGCTTCTACTACTGTTCAAAACGGTTCTGGAGCACCTTACGAACAAATAAATGTGCCCGCTTTAGTTTCTGGTGATAGATTAGTAGTATTTAAAGCAGCATCGGCACAGGTAAGGGCAATCAGTATCAATACCAATAGGGGAAGGCTTACCTTGGCAACTACCGGCCAAACGCATGGCCATGCATCTTGTATAGATGCATTTTGTGTAGCGGCTACTCCTGCTGCAGGCTCTGCAGACGGTACTTTTCCCGGTCCATTCCCCGGCCCCTATGTATCTACCAACAGGGTTGAGTATTTTAGCTCCGATGGCCCCAGAAAAGTATTTTATAATCCAGACGGTACTCCTGTTACCCCAGGCAATTTCCTGTTTGGTACCAACGGAGGTACTACCCGCCAAAAACCCGATATTACAGCAGCAGATGGTGTAGTAACTACTTTACCCGCATCAAGCGGTTTAAATCCTTTTTATGGTACTTCTGCGGCTGCGCCTCATGCCGGTGCAATAGCAGCCTTATTAAAATCAGCTAAACCTTCACTTACTCCTGCTCAAATAAGAACTGCATTAACATCTACTGCACTTGATATTGAAGGTTCAGGTTACGATATTAATAGTGGATACGGAATCTTACAAGCCTTTCAGGCAATGCAATCAATAAACCCTACTTTAATTTCAAATATTAATTTAGGTACCGTTACTGCTACAGAAGGTAGCTTCGGTAATGGAAATGGCGCCGTTGAGCCCGGTGAACTTGGCAAATTGGATGTACAACTTCTAAACCCTTCTTTAGCAACAGCTACTTCTGTAACTGCCACAATCAGTACTACTACTCCGGGTATTACTATTACTCAGCCTAATGCTACGTATGGTAATATAGCTTCTAACGGAAATGCAATGAATAATGTTCCCTACTTATTTGGTGTAAGCCCAACTATTGCTTGTGGTTCATTAATCAACTTTAAAATAACCGTTACATTTGGTGGCGGAGGCAATAGCCCAATGGACTTTTTATTTACCGTAAGGGTAGGAAAACAAGTAGCGCCAATTACCTCTACTATAGGAGCAACACCTCCTACAGGTGTGGGATATACAGCTACATCAGGCCAAATGGGCAGTGGCCGTATCGCAAGGGCCGACCCGGCCTCTACCTGCGCTGCCAATAAACCTTATCCCGGACTAACAGGATCGGGTAACCGCCAATATGATGCCTATACATTTACCAATGCAAATGCTACAGCTCAGTGTATTACTGTTACCATGAATACTACTGTTACAGGTGCGCTTTATATAGTAGCATATAACAATAACGGGTTTGTTCCTACCAGCCCCGGCACCAACTATCTGGCTGATGCTGGTTTGGGTCAATCAGGTCCTACTGAAACAATGGCTTTCAATGTACCTGCAGGCCAATCCTATACAGTAGTTGTACACGATATAAATGTATTGCCTGCATCAGGCCTTACCTATACACTCAATGTATCTCAAAGTAATTGTTCTGCTCCTCCGGTTTGTACTCCCATTACTGTAGCTCCGGCTACAATCCCTCCGGGTACAATTGGCACTCCTTATTCGCAAGTATTTACTGCCACAGGTGGTAGCGGGTCTTATAATTTTAACTTAACAGGTACTTTACCTACCGGTTTATCTTTTGCAGGTAGTACTTTATCTGGCACACCTACTCAGTCTGGTAGTTTCCCAATTACTGTAAATGCTGTAGATGCCGCCGGATGTACAACCGGAACAATGAATTATACACTGCAGATAAATGTTGTAGTAGGTCCACCGGCTGCAATTACTGCTGTAGCAGGCACACCACAAACAGCTTTGCCAAATACAGCTTTTGCAAACCTACTTAAAGCAAAAGTAACTGACGCTTCAAGTATTCCGGTAAGTGGCGCTACTGTTACATTTACAGCGCCAGCATCAGGAGCCAGTGGCACTTTCCCCGGCCCTGCTGCTACTGCCACTGCTGTTACAGATGCAAATGGTATTGCTACTGCTCCTACATTTACTGCCAATGCAAACTTAGGCTCATATAATGTAGTAGCAACTGTAACAGGCGTAGCTACAGGAGCTAATTTTGCACTTACCAATGCCAATGCGCCTTGCGTAATTACCTGTCCTTCTAATATTACTGTAAATGCTACTGCTGGTCAGTGTGGTGCCCTGGTTACATACCCGGCTCCTACAAGTACAGGCACTTGTGGTGCTATTACTTCTTCTCCTGCTTCGGGCTCATTCTTCCCGGTTGGAACTACTACCGTAAATGTTTCAAGCGGCTCAAGCACCTGCTCATTTACTGTTACGGTAAAAGATGCTGAGCCACCGGTAATTTCCTGCCCGGCAGATATCACTAAAAATACAGATCCAAATTTGTGCTCCGCAGTGGTAAACTTTAATTTACCCACCGCTACCGACAATTGCTCCGGAGTAGTTACCGTTACTTCTGTACCGGCTTCAGGCTCTGTGTTTGCTAAAGGCACTACTCCTGTTACTGTTACAGCTAAGGATGCTGCCGGCAATACCTCTACCTGCACCTTTAATGTAATTGTAAAAGATGTACAGGCTCCGGTAATTACCTGCCCTGCAAATATTAATACTACAAGCACAATCGGAGCTTGTACAGCAGTGGTTAATTTTACCGTAAATGCTACAGATAATTGCCCTGGCGTAACAGTTACTTCTGTACCTGCAAGCGGCTCTACTTTTGCAAGCGGCACTACTACTGTTACCAGCACTGCAAAAGATGCCGCAGGTAATACTTCTACCTGTTCATTTACAGTTACCGTTACAGATGGACAAGTTCCTGTAATTTCCCAGCAACCAGTAAATACCTCAGTTTGTGTTGGGCAAAATGCAGTGTTTAGTGTAACTGCCACTAATGCGGTTACTTATCAATGGCAGGTAAATGCTAACGGCTCTTGGGTAAATGTACCTTCTTCTAACAGCGCTACATTAACCATACCTAACGTTACCAACAATATGAACTTTAATCAATACAGGGTGCTTATCAATGGTATTTGTACCAATATAGTATCTAATGCAGCAGTACTCAATACAAGGCCTAGCCCCGTAGTAGTGTTAACTGCTTCACCATTCACAAGCATCAATCCGGGTACTTCATCTGTATTGTTCTCTACCGTTAGTCCCGTAGGTAATTATTCTTACGTTTACAAAAAAGATGGGGTAGTAGTACCTTCATTTACCACTGCAGTAGTACCATTATCTGTTGATGGCTTGGGAACATACCAGGTAAAGGTTACAGACCTTACTACTCAATGCTCAGGTACATCTAATCTGGTTAAGGTAAAAGATAGTGCAAGCAGCAACCTGTTTGTTTATCCTAACCCTACTACAGATGGTAAATTCCAGGTAAGATATTATAATGCTGGCGGCGTATCTACTTCCCGTACCATGAATGTATTTGACGCCAGAGGCGAGATTATTTTTACCAAACAATACCAATCAAGCGCTATCTATCAAAAAATGGATGTGAATATCAGCAACCTTTCATCAGGTGTGTATATGATAGAAGTACGTGATGCCAGTGGCACAAGGCTTGCTTCAGGTAAATTAGTTAAAAACTAAATAGAACTTTAAATTTTAAAAAGTGGCTGCTTCTAATTTTGAAGCAGCCTTTTTTTTATCCTTAATCTATTATCTTTGCCCGTATGACAATTGAGCATTTAAAATCTATGAGAGACCGTGTGTTGGTCTTGGGGAGGTTTCTTTGACGTTGCAAACAGACAAGCCAAAGTAGCCAATGATAAACAGCTTTCCTTATCTCCCGGTTTTTGGGATGATAATGCACGTGCCACTTCCATTCTTAAAGAAATTAATGTAAACGAATACTGGATAAATCTTTACCAATCTGTCAACACTTCTGTTGAGGATTTTGCCGTATTATTTGATTTTTGGAAAGAAGGCGAAACTACCGAAGAAGAGGTAAAACAGGCATTTGATACAGCCATCGAAAAGTTAGAGGAAGCAGAATTTAAAAGTACACTTAACGAGCCGGAAGATGAGCTCCCTGCCATGATGCAAATCAATAGTGGAGCAGGTGGCACCGAGAGCCAGGATTGGGCTGAAATGCTTGCACGCATGTACCGTATGTATGGCGAAAAACAAGGCTGGACAGTAACAGAAATGGATTGGCAATGGGGAGATGGAGCCGGTATCAAAACCTGTACTTATAAGTTTGAAGGCCCATTTGCCTACGGATTCTTAAAATCTGAAACAGGTGTACATCGTCTCGTGCGTATTTCTCCCTTTGATAGCAATGCCCGCAGGCATACCTCATTTGTATCGGTAAATGTGTACCCATTGGTAGATGATACCATCCATATAGAAATAAACCCTGCTGATGTAAAAATGGAAACATCACGAAGCGGGGGAGCAGGCGGCCAAAATGTAAATAAAGTAGAAACAAAAGTACAGCTTACCCATATCCCAACCGGAATTGTAGTAGTATGCCAGCAAGACAGAAGCCAGCTTGGAAACAGGGAACTTGCCATGCAGATGTTAAAAAGCCGCCTCTACGAAATTGAATTGCAAAAGCGAAATGAACTGAAAGATGCCAACAACAGCAAAAAGAAAAAAATAGAATGGGGAAGCCAAATACGCTCCTATGTTTTTCATCCTTATAAAATGATAAAAGACCATCGTACAGATTATGAAGTAGGAAACGTAGGCCCGGTAATGGATGGAGAACTGGATGGATTTATAAAAGCTTACCTTATGAGTGAAAAAGAAACTTCTGAATAGTTCTATACTTTTTTATTTTTTGGTAACCGGCTTCAGAAATTCTATTAAACATTCTTGCGTCGCACTCTTGTACGGCATACCTTTGCTCTACTTTTATTAAAATAAAAATTACGATTTATGCAATACGGAGATTTTTATTACCCATTACCCACTAATGAGCCAGTACTTAACTATGCACCTGGTAGCAAAGAAAAACTTGCTCTAAAAGCTGCTATCAAAGAACTTAAATCCAATAAAATAGATGTACCCATGTACATTGGTGCCGAAGAAGTACGTACGGGCAATACCGTTGCCATACGCCCACCTCACGAGCACAAGCATGTTCTCGGCCATTTTCACACAGGCGAGGCAAAACATGTAACCAAAGCCATCAATGCCGCATTAAAAGTAAAAGATAAATGGGCGTCTCTAAGTTGGGAAAACAGGGCAAATATTTTTTTAAAAGCTGCAGACCTGCTTGCCACAAAGTACCGGCCATATATTAATGCCACTACCATGTTGGGACAAAGCAAAAATGCACACCAGGCCGAAATTGACAGTGCATGCGAACTCATAGACTTTTTAAGGTTTAATGTACATTTCTTAAGCGAAATTTATCGCCGGCAACCCATTAGCAGCCCCGGCATTTATAACCGTATGGAGTACCGCCCCTTAGAAGGGTTTGTATTTGCATTAACCCCCTTTAACTTTACAGCCATTGGCGGCAACCTGCCTACCAGCGTAGCTATGTGCGGAAACGTAGTAGTATGGAAATGCGCCAACACACAGGTGTACAGTGCACAAATGTTTATGCGCATATTAAAAGAAGCAGGCCTTCCGGATGGAGTTATCAACCTGGTATTTATAGATGGGCCTACTATTGGTAATGTAATTTTTAATCATCCCGATTTTGCAGGTTTGCATTTTACTGGCAGCACAGGAGTATTTAATAATATGTGGGCCAGCATCGGCAACAATATGAGCTCTTATAAAACCTATCCACGTATTGTAGGCGAAACAGGAGGCAAAGATTTTGTAATAGCACATAAATCTGCTGATGTAGATGTAGTAGCTACAGCCCTTGCCCGTGGTGCATTTGAGTACCAGGGACAAAAATGTTCTGCCGCTTCCAGGGCTTATTTACCATCCAATATTGCAGCAGAAGTAAAGAAAAAATTAGTGGAAATAGTAAAAGCTATGAAAATGGGAACGGTAGAAGACTTTACTAATTTTATCAATGCAGTAATAGATGAAAAAAGTTTTGATAAACTGGAAAGCTATATTAAAAATGCTAGAAAGAGAGATAGTGGCGCAAAAATATGGGTAGGGGGAAAATGTGATAAAACCATTGGTTATTTTATTGAGCCAACTATTATAGAAGCTACCGATCCCAATTATATTACCATGTGTAATGAACTGTTTGGCCCGGTACTAACGGTGTATGTGTACGATGAAAATAAATTTGATGAAGCTTTAAAATTAGTAGATAGTACTTCTCCTTATGCATTAACAGGAGCTATCATTGCCAGTGATCGCTTTGCTGTAGAGCTTGCTACTAATAAGCTTCGCAACAGTGCCGGCAACTTTTATATTAATGATAAACCCACCGGCGCCGTAGTAGGGCAGCAACCATTTGGGGGCGCAAGGGCAAGTGGTACTAACGATAAGGCAGGCTCAGAATTAAATTTATATCGCTGGTTAAGTGCCAGAACCATTAAAGAAACATTTAATCCACCAACTGATTTTACTTATCCTTTTATGGCAGAAAAATAATCATGTTAATTTGAGTATTGATTCTATTTATTTCTTTGGCATTAAAGTATTATTTTAAAGCAAGTATAAGTTAATTTCGGGCTATTCAAATGGTCGGAAAAAATATTTATTCTTATCAAACTAATATTTTTTGAAAACAATTTTAAACAAGGAACAGCTTCATTTATCCATCATTAGGTTGGCTCAGCACCTGGTAGAAAACCTGGATGATGTAAGCGATGTAGTGTTTATAGGCATTCAACCAAGAGGGGTAAAAGTGAGCGATAAAATTGTGGAAAGAATAAAGCTGCTTTATCCTGATAGACAAATACAATATGGAATTTTGGACATCACATTTTACAGAGATGATGTAAGAGAAGAATTTCATGTAGCTTCTAAAACTGATATCCCTTTTTCGGTAGAGGGGAAAAAAGTTATTTTAATTGACGATGTATTGTACACTGGCCGTACCATCAGGGCAGCCTTAGATGCTTTGCAGGATTTTGGCCGGCCTCAAAAGGTAGAATTATGCGTTTTAATTGACCGGCGTTTCAACCGTGAGCTGCCCATTCAACCAGATTATTTTGGAAAAGCAATTGATACCATTGCTTCCCAAAAAGTAAAAGTACAGTGGGATATTGAAGAAGTACAGTTATATTAAAAATTGAATTTACCGGGTACTTTTTTTTACAGTTTTATTTTTTTCATTTAGCTTCGCTGCTTAATGCAACTATCTACCAAACATCTACTGGGCATTAAAGAACTTTCTCCGGAAGATATCACTACTATTTTAGCTACAGCACAACAATTTAAAGAAGTATTGCAAAGGCCGGTAAAAAAAGTGCCTTCACTTAGAGATGTTACCATTGTAAATTTATTTTACGAAAACAGTACCCGTACCCGTATTTCATTTGAACTGGCAGAAAAAAGGCTTGGAGCCGATACCATTAACTTTTCTGCTTCCGGGTCATCCGTATCAAAAGGCGAAACCCTTTTAGATACCGTAAATAATATCTTAAGCATGAAGGTAGATATGGTGGTAATGCGCCATAGTGCAAGCGGAGCCCCACATTTTCTTTCAAAACACTTAGAAGGAATCCCCATTGTAAATGCCGGAGATGGTATTAATGAGCATCCTACACAGGCATTGTTAGATGCTTTTTCTATACAGGAAAAAACTGGGACTCTTAAAGACAAAAAAATATTACTAATCGGGGATATTATGCATTCCCGTGTGGCATTAAGCAATATTTACCTGCTCAAAAAAATGGGAGCCCAGATAATGCTTTCCGGTCCTCCTACTCTTATTCCCAAACATATTACCGAGGCATTTGACATAAGGGTTGAATACAACCTTACTAAAGCTCTTCAATGGTGCGATGTGGCTAATGTACTTCGCATACAGTTAGAAAGACAAAACCAGGTATTGTTTTCATCACTGCGAGAATACAACCTGGCTTATGGTGTAACACAACATAAATTAAAGCACATCAATAAAGAAATAATTATAATGCACCCCGGGCCTATAAACAGGGGCGTAGAGATAGATAGTGATGTTGCCGATAGTGGTCAATCAATAATATTGCAACAGGTAGAAAACGGGGTAGCTGTTCGTATGGCAGTATTATATTTACTGGCAGAAAAAAAATCTAATAATTAAAGAAACTACTGGCTCAATACCGTTTTAACTATTTTAATTTTTTAACTATGCGAATATGTGTTTTTCCCGGCACCTTCGACCCGGTAACTTTAGGGCATACAGATATTATTGACAGGGCCTTGCCTTTGTTTGATAAACTAATTATTGGCATTGGTAGAAATATTAATAAAGAGCCCATGTTTTCTGAGCAGCAAAGACTGCAATGGTTGAGAGAAATATATAAGAATAACGATAAGGTAGAAGCGCTTGTGTACGAAGGATTAACGGTAGAGTGTTGTAAAAACGTTGGTGCTAATTTTATTTTGCGTGGCATACGCTACGTAAATGATTTTGAATATGAAAAAGCCATTGCAGATATGAACCGTAGTTTGGCTCATAAGGTGGAAACTATTTTTCTCACCTGCCTGCCGCAATTTACTTCGGTAGCTTCTACTTTAGTAAGAGATGTATTGAGAAATGGGGGAGACGTTTCTGCTTTTTTACCGGCAGTAGTAAATCAAACCATTTTGCAAAACCAAAAAGGATAATTAAAATAACTGTTCCCTTTCAATTTTTCTTTCGGTAGAATATTTTTAGCTCTCATTAAGGAGTGTCAAAAAAAACACGTAAAATATCTTTGATGTTTTGATATGTATTGGCAACCGGCACTTTAATATCTTTTGTTTTAAACCATTTTATTTCTGAAATATCTTCTTCTGTTTGCGGTTGCAATTGTTGTTGGCTACTGCAGGTAAAATAATACCAATGGGTTATTTTTAAATAGTGTTTTCCATAATCAAAATAGGTATGGTAAGTTTCATCAATCTTTTTTTTAAGGGATAGCTCTTTTACACCGGTTTCTTCTTCTACCTCTCTCTGAGCCGCAATTTCTGGAGTTTCTTTTTTCTCTATTTTTCCCTTTGGCAAATCCCATTTGTTTCTCCTGTAAATAAATAATATTTCTTTTTTTTCATTTTGAATGATACCACCCGCAGCTTCAATTAAGGTAAAATGCTTAAAAAATGATTTTTTCAATTTCTCAAAATCACTGGATAAAATAATGCCCGCATGGAAACTTTCTTTTTTTATTTCATGCAGTAAGGAGTTTATTGCCGGGGTTGAGAGCTCATCAATAAAAACCGTATCTGGATGCTTTTGAAGCTCCTTTAAATTAGAATCGGTTTTATTACATAAATAAACCGGTTTTTCATTAAAATAAATTTTTATTTGCATAAGTTTTTTGTGAGTAAAAATATAACTTTTGCCTTCATCATTTCTCTAAGAAGGTATATTTGCACATCTTAAATTTTAAATATGACATCAAATGAAACCGGCATTGCCGAAAGGCTTTTACAGGTAGATGCTGTAAAGTTAAATATTAATAAGCCTTTTACCTGGGCAAGCGGATGGAAAAGCCCCATCTATTGCGATAACAGGCGAATTTTATCTTTTCCTTACGAGCGGGACTATATTAAAAGCGAACTATGCAGCGTAATTTTTGAAAAATTTTCGCAGGCAGACTGTATTGCCGGTGTGGCTACTGCAGGCATTGCCTGGGGCGCTATGGCTGCCGACCAGTTAAAGCTGCCTTATATGTACGTTCGCAGTGCTCCAAAAGAGCATGGTATGGGTAATTTAATTGAAGGAGCTTATAAAGAAGGAAGCAAGGTATTGGTAGTAGAAGATCTAATCTCTACCGGTAAGAGCAGCTTAAAAGTGTGCTCAATATTGCAAGATGCAGGTTTAGAGGTGGTAGGAATGGTATCCATTTTTAATTATGGATTTGAAGAAGCAAAAAATGCTTTCGAAAAAGCAAATATCCCTTATTATTCATTGAGCAATTACGAAATATTAATAAATCTGGCTAAGCAAAAAGGACTGGTTTCTGATGCAGAGTTAAAATCTCTGTTAAACTGGAGGACAAACCCTGCTAATTGGAATGTTTAAAATATATTTGAGAAAAAAATACATTATGAGACATATTCAACTTACACTTGTAGCAATATTTGCACTTGCTACAACTGCTCTTGCACAACAAAAAGCTTCAGAAAAAGCAGTAATAAAAACACCTACTGTTCAATGCGAAGAGTGTAAAGGCCGTATTGAAAAATACCTTAGCCACCAGGATGGAATCACTTCTGTAAAAGTAGATTTTAAAAAGAAAACAACTACGGTTACCTGGCTTACAGACAGAACCAATTTGGAAGCCATTAAAACGGCCATAGCTAATTCGGGCTACGATGCAGATGATGTAACTGCTGAAGAAAGTGCCTACAATAAACTACCCAAGTGCTGTAAAAAGCCCGCTAAGGAATAAAAATTTCATATAATACAAAATAGCCGCCTCATTCAAAATGAGGCGGTTTTTTTATGGTATTACTTTAATGAGGTATAATAATGAAAAATGGTTGGTAAAATATGCCTTTATGTAGTATGGTTAATGATTTTAGGAGAGCTATGTGAAAGCGGCTTCAATGATTCCTTTATTTATTGAAACAGTGAAAAATTCTGTACAGAGGTATAGTCCACATTAAACGTTTTATAAACCCCTGCTTTTCCCACTTTTACTTTGCCTAAGAGGCGCACATTTACGTTTTTATTAAACAGGCTTGTCAATCCGTTTTTAAATAAGTTTTTCATATCAAGGTCAACCTTAAGAGGGAGTGTAAAATTGTTTCTCCGGGGGATGGCAACCTGTATATTCTGAGAAGAATGCCCTAAAAATGTGCTATCAATGTAAAGGTCTAAATCTGTTCTGTTTAACTCTAAACCAAAATTATTGGGGTTGTAATAGACCAAATCAATGTTTAAAGTAGCCCCTGCAAAACCAACTTTTTCAATTTTAAGATTGTTGTATTCCTTAAATACAAGGTCTTTTGGCGCACGACATGATGTCATTAAAAATAGCAACAATGCAAAATAGAAGAGTAGGGGGCATTTGTTCATAAAAAATAATATTTCTGCAAGATAAATAAAGATTACAGAAACTACCGAGGAATTTTAGGGCCATTTTCGGCACTATAATATTTAGTATTTATCAAAAATCGCTTCTCAAAATAAGTAAATTTTTATACTATAAAAAATAGTTATTTAAAATTTGTATAAAATATTGTTTATAATATAATTATATTAATTAATTAAATAAAAACTTAATAAAAAAAACATCAATAAAATTGCTTGAAATTTAACTTATACAGTAAAATTTAAATTTACCTAAAAAAATAAAAAAATATTTATATAATTATCTGAATTTTAAAATATAGTGTTTGTAATATTAAATTTAATTTTATAAAAATTGTATTGTATATAAATTTTACTATTTGTAAGCCGGCTTCCTGGTAAAATTTTGAGTGAATTATTAGATTTGCCATTTTGTATGGCTGGTATTTGATTAGCTGATGAATTTTGAAAATTCAATATTTTAAAAATTAATGTCATTATGACTGAAAAAGTAGAAAATCATTCAATTTGAGCAACATAAAGGCTATTAATAAAAATTTTAAAAATATTACTTGTTTTTATTGAGAAAAATTTAATGAATTGGTTGTTTTGATGTTGTTTTTTGAATAACCTAAGCAAAATTGCCATTTTTACTCAAAAAATGTGGAAATTACGATTTGGGCAATTTTGGATTTTTAAAAACTGTTATTATGTTTGCATCAGAAGGGTCAATGACAACTACCTCTGTTATTTTCCGTTTCTTCTCTTAGGTTCCAATCTCCCAAACTGGACAATACAAACCAGGAAAGACCTCAAATAAAATTTAAACCACAACGAATGAAAAAATTTTACTTTAACCTGGTAACTACACTTGCCAATTTTATAAATGCAGTTTCCTTGCATTTTTTTCCGGAGTATAAGCATACAGATGTGTGCCTGATGCCTGTAAAGGTTCCTGCCTCTGGAAATATTCATCATTCTAATTAATCTGGTTTATTTATCCGCTGTTTTACCATTTTCCATTATCTTAATTGAAGCTTTAATTATTCCATTATTCATTGCCGAATATTTTTCGGTGGGCCTATGATGCTCTGTTAATTTTAAAAGCAATGAAAATGAAACATATTTTATATACAATTGGGTTTATTTTGGTAATTAATAGTGGGGTAAATGCACAGACAAATCTCCCTGTTACCGAAATAAAGGATGTGAAAGTATTTGTTGAAAATAAAGACCTGCATCTTAGCTGGAGCAGTGATGCTCATGGGACGGATAAGTATTGGGAAGTGCAGGGCAGCAGTGATGGAAAGTCATTTACATCTATTGGAATAGTGCTTGGGGCAGACCCGGCAACTGGTAATTATCAGTTTAAACAGCCTGTTGCAAAGATTAAAACCGGCTATAAATATTACAGGGTATTGCATATTGAATCAGAAGATATGGCTACAGCAAGTAATACGATTTTGCTGACTAAATAATTTTCTGCCCGGTAGGGCAGTATTGAAGATGTTTTCTTTGGGGGTTACAGAACCAAAAGGTTCTTAACAAAAGGCTGTATTTCTATACGGCCTTTTTTATTTTTTATTTCAAATATTTCTTACCATAACTAACTTTTCTTTAGTAGATTACATTGTTTTTTTATAACTAAATGCTGATGAGAAAAAGTTTACTATTAACCATATTTTCTTTTGCTTTTGTATGTTTAAATGCACAGGATTTTTCTAATAAAGGAAAAGAATTTTGGCTTTGTTCGCCAACACATGTAGATGGCTCTAACTTAGCCACAGTAAGTATTTTTATAACCTCCGACTTGGCCAGTAGTGGCACTATTACCATGCCCAATGGCGCTTTTACTGCCACTTTTAATATTGCGGCAAATGGTATCCAGGAAATTCAAATACCACTGTCATCTTACCCAAACGTAAAGATTAGGAATTATGAATCTAACCAGATTTTAAAAAAATCGATACATATAAAGGTAGATGATGGAAAACCTCCCGTAGTAGCTTATGCGCAGCAATGGGCAGGGGCAAGAAGTGCAGCTACTTTACTACTTCCGGTAAATGTATTGAGTACAAAATATTATGCAATAAGTTTCACGCAAAATGGCTCATCCAGCTCTTCTACCGGCGATCCGGCAAAATCGCAATTTCAAATTATTGCTATTAAAGATAATACAATAGTAAAAATTACTCCAAAAGTGAATGGAGTATTACAAGCGCCCATTACAATTACCCTTCCACTTGCTGGTGATATGTACCAATACCAGGATGACCCAACTAATCCGGGTTCGTCTAATATAGATTTAACGGGAAGTTATATTGAATCCATTGCATCCGGTTTAGATGGATGTCATCCTATTGCAGTTTTTTCAGGCAGTTCTAATACCACTTTCGGAATAGCGGGCTGTTTTAGTAGCTCAGATTCTTATGATCCTTTGTGGCAGCAATTATATCCTGTAAGTTCCTGGGGCAAAAATTTTGGGTTTATCCCTTTTGCAGATTATCCCAATGGAAATCCATATAGAATAATGGCATCTGAAGATAATACCAATGTATATATAAACGGGGCACTGGTAGCTACATTAAATAAGGGTGAGATATATCCTAATAGTTACACTACCATCAATCCTGTAGTAATAGTAGAACCATCAAATATTACTGCAGATAAACCTATTTGCGTAGCTCAGTATGCTCAAAAGCAGGTATGTGCAGGCAATAATATTGGAGATCCGGATATGGTTATACTAAATCCGATTGAACAAAATATTAGTAACATAAAAGTATTTTCCTCTACCAACCAGGCCATAACTCATCAATGGGTAAATGTTCTAATAAAAACATCTGCTATTGCCAGTTTTAAAATAAACAATGCGGCTCCTACTGCTACCTGGCAATCTTTTGTAAATTTACCGGGCTATTCTTATTTGAGGCAATCTCTTATTGGATATTCCTCTGCTACACTTTCTGCCGATAGTGGCTTTAATGCTATCTGTTATGGTTTTGGAAATTTTGAGAGCTATGCTTATTCTGCCGGAACCAATGTTATAGATCTTTATACAAAACTCGGTGTATTCTCCCCATTTAATATAGAGCCAACACCGGCAGTATGTACCGGCGAAAGTTTTAAATTTAAAATTTCAATTCCCTATAAAGTTGATTCTTTAGACTGGGATTTTGGCCCCCCGCCAAATCCGGTACCTGTAAGAGTAAAATATCCACCTCTTTCCCCGGATTCTATTACAATTATTAATGGCAAAAATATTTATTGGTATTCTACTCCCTCTTTTTACAATTATAGTACGGTTGGAGTATTTCCCATAAAAATTAAAACCTATTCTCAAAGTACTGATGGCTGTGGAAATGTACAGGAACTTGATTTTTCATTGGATGTATCAAACCCACCAACTGCATTATTTGCAAATACCACACCCGGCTGCATTGCTGAGCAGGTACAATTTACCGACCAGACTACCGGCGGCAGGCCCACTTATAAATGGGCTTGGGATTTTGGAGACCCGGCTAGTGGAGCCCAAAATACATCTACACTAAAAAATCCGGTACACACATTTGCAACTACCGGAAACCATACCGTAAAATTTAGCGCTATTACTACAGCCGGTTGCATCAGTAGTACCATTTCTAAAGTTATTAATGTGCCTGCAATGCCTGCGGCTACAATATCCGGAGGAGGTACTATTTGTCAAAACAGCCCGGCTCCTTCCATTAATTTTATTGGTACTGGTGGTACCGCCCCCTTTATTTTTACCTATCATATTATTACAAATGGAGTACCCGGTACTGCCTTAACCATTACTTCTGATGCCAGTGGTAAAGTATCCATTACTCCTCCATCATCTGTACCTGGTACATTTGTATATCAATTGGATAATATTAAAAACAGTGCATCAGCATTATGTACTACGCCCATAGTAGGGCAATCTGCTACCATTAAAATTAACCCCTTGCCTACAGCTACCATAAGCGGTACTAATACCATTTGTTTAAATAATGCTGCAAGTATTTTATTTACCGGAGCTTTAGGCACTGCTCCTTATACTTTTACTTACACAATAGATAATGGTGCCGGCCCAGGCGCTCCTCAAACTATCAGTACGAGTGTTGGTAATAGTGTTTCTATAAGCGCTCCTACTAATGTGGCAGGTACTGTTAAATATACTTTGCTGAGTGTAAAAGATGCTTCATCTACTGCCTGTACACAAATACAAACAGGTACAGCTATAATAACGATTAATCCTTTACCCACTGCAACCATTGCAGGAAGTACGGAAGTATGCCTGAATGCTGCATCGCCACAAATTATATTTACCGGGGCAAATGCCACTGCTCCTTATACTTTTACTTATACTATTGATAATGGAGCCGGGCCGGGGGCTCCACAAACTATTAAAACTACTTCGGGTAATAACGTGAGCCTGCCGGTACCAACAAATATAGCTGGCACTTTTACCTATCATTTACTTAGTGTGAAAGATGGAAGCACTACCGCTTGTACGCAAGCACAGGCAGGCTCAGTAGTAGTAAAAGTAGATGCTTTGCCACAAGCTTTATTTAATTTTTCTACTCCTTCCTGCGAAAATGGAATTATTAATTTTGACGCATCAGCATCTATTGCCAATGTGGGTAATATTACAAGTTGGCAGTGGAATTTTGGAGATGCTAATGCTACTACTTCAAACCCCAATACCTCTACTGTTCAAAAACCTGTACATAATTTTATTAAGGCTGGCAATTATACCATTACCTTAAAAGTATCTACAGATAAAGGTTGCCAAAGTATTGTACTTTCTAAAACTGTAACTATAAACCCAAAACCTAAGGCAGGTTTTATACTGCCAGAAGTATGTTTATTTGATCCCATAGCACAGTTTACTGATACCAGCAGGATAAATGCTGGAAGTATTACCGGCTGGGAATGGGATTTTGGAGATGCCAATGCTACTGCTTTAAATCCTAATACCTCCAATGTACAGAATGCTTCGCATAAATATATTGCAGCGGGCGCCTACCAGGTAAGATTAATATCTATCAGTAACATGGGATGCAGAGACACAATAACGCAAACGCTTGTGGTAAATGCCGGAAACCCTACTGCCGATTTTAGCCCTTTGAATGTAACTTCAAATTGTGCAAGTGATTCTGTAGCCATCCGTAATAAATCCATTGTGAGTTATGGTAGCGTTACTAAGTTAGAAATTACATGGGATGTAGCAGGAGCCCCCACTACCATTGAAACAGATGATAACCCGGTAATGAATAAAATCTATACCCATAAATATCCTGATTTTAATGCCCCACTTACAAAAGCTTATACGATAAGAGTAAGAGCATTTTCAGGAGGAGTATGCTACTCAGATAAATTACAAACTATTACATTAAATGCTTCGCCCAAGGTTCAGTTCAATGCATTGTCTAATGCCTGTATGGATGTACCATCATATAAGTTAACACAGGCAACGGAAATAGCAGGTGTGCCGGGTATGGGAGTATATAGTGGAGATGGTGTAACCATGGTATCACCGGGAGTGTATATTTTTTCTCCATCAGCAGCCGGAAATGGTACACATATCATTAAGTATGTATTTACATCTTCAGCGGCAGGTTGCAAAGATTCTGCCAGCATGCCGGTAACAGTATATGCAAACCCAAAAGTAAATGCAGGGCCTGATGCAGGCATACTTGCGGGAGGTAGCATCACATTGCAGCCTACGGTAACGGGTACAAATTTAAAATATGTATGGTCGTGGAATGATGGTAGTATAGATGGCGGGCTTAGCAATAAAAATATTAAAAACCCAGTTGCAAAACCCCTGCAGGATATTACTTATACACTAACGGTAACGGGTAGTGGAGATTGTACAGCAAGTGATGATATTTTTATCAAAGTATTGCAGGCACCGAGGATACCCAATACTTTTTCGCCTAACAATGATGGTATTAATGATTTTTGGGAAATAAAATATCTTGACACTTATACTGACTGCAGGGTGCAGGTATTTACCCGTACCGGGCAAAAGGTATTTGAATCTAAAGGTTATAAAACACCCTGGAATGGTACCTTAAATGGAAAACCATTGCCGGTAGATACTTATTATTATATTATAGAACCCGAAAGTGGAAGAAAACCTGTAACAGGTTATGTTACTATTATAAAATAAACAGATGAAGAAGGTATTGTTATTTTTTGGGAGTGTGATGATGTCAATAATTACTGTAGGTCAGGCTAAGCCCTCGTCCACACAATATGTTTTGAACAATTATATTTTAAATCCGGCCGTAACCGGTATTGAAAATTATGTGGATATTAAATTAGATAATCGCAATCAATGGACGGGAATAGACGGGGCACCTGTTACTTCTTATTTTAGCATACAGGGGCCCATTGGAAAATCTGATTTGCGTACCAGCGCTACTTCCTTTAAGGTGCCAGGTGAAAATCCAAGAGGAAAGCAGTATTGGGAAGAGTACACAGCTCCTGAGCCACATCATGGCATTGGATGTATTATTATGAATGATAAAGCCGGGTATTTAAACAGGTGGTCTATTTCTGCTTCTTATGCGTATCATAAACCATTGGGTGTAAAAACTACATTAGCTGCCGGATTTAATGCCGGCATTTCAAGTGTAAGCCTCGACAGGTCTAAAATAAATTTTGCTGACCTCAATCCAAATGACCCTGCTATTGGATATACCAATGGCGAATTAAAAAAGATAAAGCCTGAAATAGGGGCGGGGCTTTGGTTGTATTCTGCAAGATATTTTGCCGGCATTTCTGTATTGAATATTATACCGGGTAAGTATCAGTTTGTGAAAAATGATAAATACGGAACTTATTATTCCCCTAATTTTTTTATCACCGCCGGATATAGGGCTAATATCAATGATGATTTTAACCTTATTCCCTCTGTAATGATTCAATACTGGCAGCCCCAACTATTAGGCGTACACGTAAATGCTAAATTACAATACCAGGATAAAATGTGGGTAGGAGCTTCCTACCGATATGGTGATTTAATTTCGGGCTACTCGGGTATGGCAGGCATTAACGTTGCTAATACATTTAATATTAGTTATGCTTATGAAGTGGCCACCACTAACAGATTAAGAGCATATACAGGCAATACACACGAATTGATGATTGGATTTATCATCGGAAATAAATATGGGGATACCTGCCCAAGACATGTATGGTAATCCAGGTTTTAAATAATTATTGAATATCGCCTGTAAGAGGTAATGCTGTAGTATCGGGTTTGATTTTTAGGCTGTCTTTTGAAGATTTTATTTCGGTAGTCATATACAATGGTCTGATAACCCACTTGCCATTTTTTAAATCAATATTGTACACTTTAGTTACAGTCTTACCGGAAGAATTTTCTTCACTTACTTCTACCTGCCTATGTTGTAGTAGTGAATCTGTTTCGGTATAAGCCACATTCACCGTTTTATAATCTGAAGCTAATGTAGTTTGTGGCAAAGTATTTATCTTTTTTGCAAGTGTAGGCATTTTCCTGCTTAGGTTATTGGCTTCACTTGCAGGTTGTATCTTTTCTTTTGGTTGTATGGTTTGTTTGATAAGCACCGTATTAAATGAACGATTAGCTTCTACAATATTTGCAGAATTTATAGGGAGAACTGGAGATGACTTTGAAATACTCACTTGTCTATATAAAACCCCGGGGATATAAATGTTTGCAGCAAACACAAATATTAATATTGCTATGCCCGGAAGTAAAAAATTTCGGTTGATAAAGCTCCTGTTATTATCATTTGAAAAAAACTGAATTCGTTTGAGTAATTGCGCTTTGGAGTTAACTGCAGTAAGTTGAAAAGAATTGGATCGCCTGAGCGTTTCAATTTTTAGCAAGGCTTCTGCATAAAGAATAGGGGAGTATTTAAAATGTATTACCTGAGTGTCGCAGGTTTTTTCTCTCTCTAGTTTTATTTTTTGTAGTATTAATTTAAAAAAAGGATTAAAAAAGTAAATAGATTCTGTCACTAACAACAGCCAGTTAATAAGGTAATCATTGTGTTTAATATGAGTAAGCTCGTGAATAATGAGCGCTTCGGTTTCTTGTATGGTTAACTTATTTACAAGCGCAATTGGTAAAAGAATCAAGGGTCTTAAAAAACCAAAAGTAAGCGGTGTAGATACCCGGTCAGAAAGCCGGATTTGAACTTTTCTTTTAATACCAAATTCAAAAGCTTTTTGGGTTGTGAATACCCTGATGTCAATATCAGGTTTTTGTAAGTGTGAAGATAATTTTACTCTAAATTGGTAATATTGAAAAAGGATACCGCCAATTTTTAACCAAACAATAATGCAGTATGCATAAAATAAATATTCTGCCCAATGGCTCATCATTAGCCCTGAAGTATTGACTGAAAAAATGCCGGATAAAATGTTTTCAGAAAATGATGGTTTGAAATAACAAAATAAAAAGGTAATAATACTGGTACAAACCTGCATCAATACAATACTGTATAAAATATTTTTTTTAAAATTAGGATGAAGTTTTTTGTACAGGCTAAAGAAAAAAGAAGAAATCAAAAATAATATTGCCATTTGCCAAATACTGTGAAGCATTGCGATAGCAAAACTATAATAGAATTCTTTCATACAATTATGTTATGATTTCTTTGCTTTTAATTCTGCAATTAGTTTTTCAATTTTTTGTAATTCTGCGGCGCTAGCTTTGTGGCCTCCCAATGCCTGCATTACCAAATCGGCAGATGAGCCGGAAAATAAGCTGTTAATCATTTTGTTTACAAACTGCTGCTGAGTGCTTGTTTTTGAAATGGCAGCGGTATAAATATGTGTTTTACTGCTACTATCTCTGGTAACCAATTTTTTCTCAAACATTATTTGCATCAATTTAAGTGTAGTGGTGTACCCTGCATCTTTTGTTTTACATAATTCTTCATGTACGGTTCTCACTGTTACACTTCCTTTATCCCAGAGTACAGAAAGAATTTCCAGCTCGCCATCTGTTGGCTTAATGATTTTATTGTTGGCCATAATACGATGTATTTCGTATTGCAATGTAAGAAAATATTCGTAAAACTGTGGGCAGCTTAAATATTTTTTTAAAAGTTTAACCAATTGAAAGTAGGGAAGGGGCATAAAACAAAACTTCCATATTGTGAAATATGGAAGCTTTGTGTTAAATAAAGTACTTCTGTGGGTTCTGGGTTTTTCGCCATCATCGCCTGGTAAGTGGCATAGGCTTAAGGATATTGGTGTTTGGTGGTTTTTTATAGGTTGTAATTCGTTGGTTATTTCAGTTGTCTGGTTATTGGTTTGTTTTGGTTTTTTCTTGAATGTTGGATAAAATTAGAAGTTGACTGATATTGAATTTTACGATCTTTCTTTGGGATATTGGAAATAACTTTTTGGTTTTTGGTTTATTCTGGATTTTTGGATATGATTGATATTAAAAACATATCAATCAACTTCTGATACAAAGATGCGACGGTTTTAGTTTCTATACAATAGCATTAATGCCCTTTATTCTGGTTGGCATTTTTACCGGAAAAAATAGTAAAATAGAGTATTTTACGATGTAAGTTTACTAACTTAAACAAGTATAATTACGATGTCTTCTTAAAAAAATCAACGATGAACATTATAAAATAAAAAACCCCTTGAAAAATCAAGGGGCTTTTTTTATGATTTTTAAGAATTACTTCTTAGTAACTCTTACATCTATTCTGCGGTTTTGGGCTCTTCCCTCTGCTGTATTATTATCAGCTACAGGGTATTGTTGGCCATATCCTTCAGCATCAAGCCTTGAGGCATCTACACCAGCTTTTACTATTTCGGCTTTTGCAGCATTTGCTCTTTCCTGCGAAAGCTTTAAATTTTTTGTGCTGTCCCCGGTATTATCAGTATATCCTCCAATTTTCAAACTTACGTTTGGATAAGCTTTTAAGATAGCTGCTATATTTTTTACCTGCTCCTGAGAGGAAGGTTTTAGTACGGATTTGCCCGTTTCAAAATATAGGCGGCTAAGAGTGAACCAGGTAGTTTTATCTACAGGTTTATTACTGTCATTGATAAAATTTACCAATTTAGTTTCACTGCTGTTATGGCCTACTTTAATTTCTGTGCCATCAGCAAGTTTTAAACTACCCAATGCTCCTTCATCATAAATAAAATCGCCATCTGCATTTACGGTACCGGCTGTAGCCGTTGCCTCAGTAGAGCTTGTATGATTGGTTGTATCTGCCATGGGCATATTGGTAGTAACCAAAGTAGTATCTGTACCATACTCCATTTTTGTTAATTCTGCAATCTGTGCTTTGCGGTTAGATTCAATTTTATCGTGATGAATTTTAGCAAGAGTGGGGGCTATTACCAATGATACAATACTCATCAGTTTGATAAGAATATTCATTGATGGTCCGGAAGTATCTTTAAAAGGATCACCAACAGTATCACCTGTAACAGAGGCTTTATGCGGTTCAGATTTTTTATAATGCATTTCACCATTTATCTCTACTCCTTTTTCAAAAGATTTTTTTGCATTATCCCAGGCTCCACCAGCATTGTTTTGAAAAATTCCCATCAGCACTCCGCTTACAGTAGCACCAGCCAGAAATCCGCCCAGTACTTCGGGGCCCAAAATAAAACCAATAGCTACAGGAGCAAGAATGGCAATAGCACCGGGTTTCAACATTTTTTTAAGCGAAGCTTCTGTAGAAATAGCTACGCATTTATCATATTCAGGTTTACCTGTTCCTTCCATAATACCAGGAATGGTACGGAATTGTCGGCGAACTTCTTCTACCATTGACATAGCAGCTTCACCAACGGCTTTAATAGCCAGAGAAGAAAATATAAATGGTATCATTCCACCAACAAATAAACCAGCCAATACATCTGCATGATAAATATCAATACCATCAATTTTTGCAATACCAACAAATGCAGCAAATAGTGCAAGCGCCGTTAAGGCAGCAGATGCAATTGCAAATCCTTTTCCGCTTGCTGCGGTTGTATTTCCTACTGCATCCAGTATATCTGTTTTTTCTCTTACGTCTGCAGGTAATTCGCTCATTTCGGCAATACCACCTGCATTATCTGCAATGGGGCCAAATGCATCAATGGCTAATTGCATAGCTGTAGTAGCCATCATACCGGCAGCGGCAATAGCTACACCATATAAACCAGCGCAGGCATAAGAGCCAAAAATACCGCCGGCCAATACCAATATGGGAAATAAAGTACTTTCCATTCCTACAGCAAGGCCACCAATAATATTAGTAGCATGGCCTGTACCTGATTGGCGAATAATACTCATCACGGGGCGTTTGCCCATGGCAGTATAGTATTCAGTAATGATACTCATTAATGCGCCAACTATCAGCCCCACCATGATGGCTCCAAAAACCCCATTTTTTGTAAAATTGTGGCCTCTGAGGGTCATATCATTTGGCAATAAATATTGTACTAAAAAATAGGCTGCTATGGCTGTCAATATCATAGAGCCCCAGTTGCCCATATTTAAAGCATTTTGTACTTTATGAGTACTTAGCCCTGTGTTTTCGCTAATGCGTACAAAAAAGGTACCCACTATAGATAAAATAATACCTACACCCGCAATTAACATGGGTAGTAAAATAGGAGAGAAACCATGGAAACCATCTGCAAGCGCTCCACCGGTAGTAGTGGTAACCTCATGACCTAATACAATAGTGGCCAAAACAGTTGCTACATAAGAGCCAAATAAATCGGCACCCATACCGGCTACATCCCCTACATTATCACCCACATTATCTGCGATGGTTGCAGGGTTACGTGGGTCATCTTCCGGAATACCGGCTTCTACTTTACCTACAAGATCGGCGCCTACATCGGCAGCTTTAGTATAAATACCGCCCCCTACACGGGCAAATAGAGCAATAGACTCAGCTCCTAATGAAAAGCCGGTTAATATTTCTATTGCTTTTGCCACATCTTCTGAATTGGACAAAGCTCCGGGAGCAAAAATGTGTAATAATAAAATAAATAAACCGCCAAGGCCAAGAACGGCAAGGCCTGCTACACCCATTCCCATTACGCTACCTCCGGTAAATGATACCGAAAGGGCTTTGCTTAAACTGGTACGGGCAGATTGTGCTGTACGAACATTTGCTTTGGTAGCTATACGCATACCTATGTAACCTGCTAATGCACTAAAGAAAGCTCCCAGTACAAATGAAATGGCAATGCTCCAATGGCTGTTTGGATTAGAGTAACCCATAATGCCCAGTAATACACCTGCAATGATAACGAAGTATGCAAGGATTTTATATTCAGCTTTTAAAAAAGCCATAGCACCTTCAGCAATATAATTGCTGATTTCTTTCATTCGGCTGTTGCCGGCATCTTGCTTTGATACCCAGGCAAACTTTATAAATGTGTATAAAAGCCCTACAATACCCATTGCAGGAATTACATAAATCAAATTTTCCATAATAAAAATTAAGCTGTTTTTTGGTCGGCAAAAATAGGGTAAATGCACCAAAAATCATATATAACCGGCTATCTAATTATTACACGCCTTAAAATAGTAATGATGAAGTGCTTATTTTGTTTAAAATTTCATTGTACTATTGGCTTCTTTTACGAAACTGTTAATGTCTTTTTTGTTAACCACCCAATAACTTTAAAATTGATAAGGAGCATTTAGTTTTAAAGTCTAAAACAAAAATATTAACATGAAAAGATTATTATTTGCAGCCGCCATTTGCTTAGGATTTGGATTTGGCGCTTCTGCTCAACAAAAAGCTAAAGCAACTACGTCAACGAGTGCTATGCATGTTGAAAAAAAGGAAAGCGCTAAGGCTACTACTACTAAAGCAAAAGTAGTACCTATTACCAAAAAAGAAACTGCAAAAACTGCAGCAGTAAAACCTGTGGCAGTAAAACCTGTGGCAGTAAAACCTGTGGCAGTAAAACCCGCAGTTGTAAAGCCTACAACTACCGCAACTACACATCTAAAAAAAGATGGTACTCCCGACAAAAGATTTAAAGCTGCACCAGCCGGCCCGGTTAAAAAAGATGGTACTCCGGATATGCGCTATAAAGCCAATAAGGGGGCAAAACATTAAAGAGTTTTTTGAGCAAAAAGTAGTGTTTAATATTTAGTAGTAAAACACCTCAGCGATGGGGTGTTTTTTTGTGGGTGCGTGGGGAGAGAAAAAAGTATCTGCATAGGGTATAGTATGTAGATAAAGTTTATTATTATTTCTGTGTAAGAAAATGCGGTATAAGATTTTATTTATGTTATAGAAATAATCAGGATGGAAGGGGATAGATGTGCAGCAATGCTGCTGTATCCCATTAACTTCAGTTTTTTTATTCAAATAATTCTAATTTATTTTTTGGCCTGCGATTGTCCATCCATTTAAAATTTTTAAGAAGTTTTTGATCGGTAGGAGTTTGTTTAAGAGGGTACATGGTACCATCTACATTATTAAAAAATTTTACTTTATTTAATTCTTTGTTCAAAAAATAAATGTCAATCATATCTCCTTTGGTTCTATCCATGCCTACATAAGCGCTATCATCATCCATAGGATAATAAACACTTTCGGCAGGGGAGCCTTTTACCCTTACATAATCAATATTGCCATCTTTAAAAAAAGCATTGAGGGTGCGGCCGGCTATTTGATTATACATGGCATCATTTAGCTTATTTATCATAAAAGCATTAAAAAATACAAACAGCCTTTTGGGATGTTGTTTTTCTGTAAAAAGATACATGGTATCGCCACTTACCTGGTTTTTATTGTTCCAAAATACGGGGTTGTAAAATAAGCGGAATACAGAATCTTCTGTGGAATAATACATACTGTCGCCAACGGCCTGCAGCGAATCGTTATATATTTTTACCCCATGAAAACCCAGGAAATACCTGATACTGTCAGAAGTAGCAGTAGAGGTATTTACTGCCATAGTATTGTTGATAGTATCTCTTACCACTACCGTTTTTTTTGCTGAAGAATCATATTTTCTTAAACCGGAAAAAAGAGTATCGCCTGCTACATAGGTGCTGTCATTGTTTCTATAAATAATCATTACAGGCTTGCGGGTGCCTAAAAAAGAGCCATTTTTTTTATCAATGAGTATTTGATTGCCAATCATGATTACTTTATTTAGGCTATCAACTACTTTACCATTGCCTTCTACCTGTAGTACCCCCGATTTTTCATCATAAGCAAGCTTATTACCTGTTACAGACCTGGTGCTATCGCTATAGTTGGTACGGTCATAAAAAAGAGCTTCACCCGTTTGCAAATTGTAGGTGCCTGATTTTGTACGAATAGTGCCACCATCTTTATTGACTATTTTTGTAGGTGCAATAAATGTTGCAATTTTAGTTTCAGTATTGTACAATAGTCTGTCTGCAACAATATCGTATTTTGGATCGGTAAGGTGTACATATTTTTTAAAATACACATCTTTGGTATCGGAGTAATACACTGCATCATCGCTGGTAAGAATGGTTTTGCCATTTACCACCCTGCCACCCTTGCTATATGTGGCAATGCCCGTAGCAAGGTTGTAGGTCAAATCATCTGTATAAAGGGTAGCTTTGCCATCAGTAAGTTTTACATTTTTCTTTAAGTAGGCAATTCTTTCTTTACCAATGTATTTTAAATACTGAGAGTAAGTGTTGATAGAGTCATTGTCATTTATATGTACATTGCCAAATACCTCAGCTATTGAAGTAAACTGGTTGAGTACAATGCTATCTCCATACAATGTAGTGCTGGCCTGCTTTACAATTGCATGGCCAATTAGCATCCTGAGTGTGGTACCCGAGTCGATGGTTTGCTGCCTGAGCCTGTCGGCCTTTACTATTTCTATGGTACGGGTAGTATCTTGTGGCGTTTGAGCATAAGCCCTTCCCATACCGCTTAGTATGCTAATTGCAATAAAATATTTAAATAATCGTATCAGGAGTAGTTTTTTTATTGCCTGCAATTTGCTGATTTTATTTTTAAATAAAACACAAATGTTTGAAAGTGGTAGAATAAACAAGGAAAATAAATCTTGCAGGAATAGTTATTTTGATTTCAAATCTTTTTCCCTTTAGGTTTTTCTTTATTTAATTCTTGTATTGATACATAAAGTAACAAAAAATAAAGGCTGTATAAACAAAGCTAAAAATTTGTTTTGCGCTCATGCTAACTAATCCTATAAATCTTGCAGGAATAAGTATTTTGATTTCAAATCTTTTTCCCTTTAGGTTTTTCTTTATTTACTTTTTGTCTTGATACAAAAAGTAACAAAAAAATCAAGGCTGCATAAAAAAAACTAAAAATTTACATGTCCGCCTAAAATAAAATTAGCTCGGACGATGGCTCATATCCCAGCTATAGTGCGACTTACCAACCACCTGCAATATTCAGTTTTTTCAGCATTAATTTTATTTTTTAACGGCTTCCATTCAAATTTTCTTAACGCTTTTTTTATGAGGCCGGAGCCCCAAGACTTGCAAATCTGTTTTGCACTCATGCTAACTAATCCTATAAAAATAATAAATGTGTTTTTTTTTGAATTATTAAAAGGAGTAATCAATCTAAATGTTTTGGAAATATGATGGTTATTGTAAAAAATTAATTGACTTTTTCAATGTAATACGGCGAGTTAAGAGTATCGGGCGTTGGCACCTGTAAAGGGCTTCCTTTGGCTTTTTTTCCAAAGATAGAAATGTTTACATACCTCTTAGGATTGGTTCTGATGTCATCGAGTAGAAGATTTATTTTATTGCTGGTAGAGGCAAGGTTTTTATATAAAGAGGGGTCATTTAGCATTAATCCCAGCGTGCCATTTTTGCTATCTACTTTGCTTAAAATAGATTGAATGCTGCTGATAGAAGCATTGAGTGTGTCAAGTGTATTTTTAAAATTTAAGTTGGCCAGTTTTGAAGAGGTAGTATCGAGATTAGCAATTACATGGCTTATTTTAGGATTGTTAGCTGCAAGGTTTGCTGTAATAGAGTTTACATTATTGAGAGTTTTTGCCAGGGCACCCGTTTGTTGATTGAGCATGGCTTGCAATGATGCTGAAGATATAAGCATTGATGCGGTAATCTTATTAATGTTTGCCAAGGTGGCCCCAATATTGTTCTTTGCATCAGGGTCAATTACGTGGTTAATGTTATTCATCAATGTATCTAGTGAGCTAATTGATTTTTTTACTTCAAATAATACCGGGTCAACTTTTCTTAAAACATCATCAAAAACACCTGTACTGTTTTCGGTAAGTATAGTGTCTTTATTAGCTAAAATGTCATTTGAATCTCCCAATTTAATTTCGATGCTGGTAGTGCCAAGTGGGCTGGATTTTATTATTGCTATAGAGTTTTTGGGTACTTTGATATGCTTGGTAATATTCAACTCTACCAGAATGTGACGCATATTTTCATCTGTATTAATTTTATATACGTTACCAACCTGCAGCCCATTAATGATAATGGGGTTTGATGGTTGCAAGCCTTGCACATTTCCATAATTGGCGAATAGGGTAGTATCATTGCTAAATAATTTTTTGCCCTTCAAAAAATTGTAGCCAAGTATTAAAATTGTAACACAAATAACAGCTATTGCCCCAACTTTGGTTTCATTTGAAATTTTCACCTGGTATTATTTTAATTTTTTAATGAAGCCAACTATTCTAAATGCCGGCAATTATCTATTGAATTGTTAACTAATTTAGGCCGCAAGATATTTATCATTGTTAGCCCAAAGAGAAAATTAATAAAAAAAACTTTATTTTCCTGATTTTGGTGATTCTAATTGCTGTTTGTAGTGGATGACAGCTTTTGTAATAGCTTCTGCAAGTTCTTGCTGGCCTTTATCACTGTTTAAGTATCGCTCGTCATCATAGTTATTAATATATCCGGTTTCTACCAGTATGGCAGGCATATTGGTTGCTTGCAATACCCAAATTCCTTTTTGGCGTTGGTTTACACCCAATGCAGGGCGGTCTGTTTTTTCAATTTCATCATTTACGAATGTAGCAAGGCGGTCACTTTTTTCCTGATATCGTTTGGCATATACCTGTGCCAGCACTCTTCCTTCCGGGGTATCAAAGTTAAAACTGTTATAGGCGCTATCGCTACTGGTTTCTATATCAAAATCGCCTACATCTTTCATAATGGCTTTTAATTTATCACTGGTTTTATGAGCAGCAAATATATAAACAGTGGTACCTTTTATAGAAAGGGGCAGTTTATAATATTCATACACCGGCTCGGTTACCTGGTATGGAGTAGATATCTTTCTTTTCTTGCGGCCTTTGCCCTTATAAGAAATGTGGTAACGAGTTACCTCGTGAGTACCAATTTGCCTGCGGGCAGTTTTTAGCGGGCCTGAATCTGCATGGATGCATATAAATAAATCTCCATGTGCCTGGTTAGCTATATCGGCTTTTTCTCTCGGGTTTTGGTAAATATCTGTTGTTCGGGTAGGCACAATGGTTAAATCGGGCAACTGTTTTTTTAATTCTGCAACTAATTTTTTTGAAATAGCCAGGGTTACATCTTTTTCTTTTGACCGTAATGAATTTTCATATTGCCCTGTGGCGCCGGCATCTGTACCGCCATGCCCGGCATCTACTATAATTGTTTTTAATTTTTTAGAAGTTTGAGAAAAGGAATGAAATTGAAAAAAACAAAATAAACCTGTGAGTAAAGAAATAAACAGTCCTTTTTTCTTCAACATAATTATACTGATTTTGGGGTTTTGTTATAATTAAATTAATTCAACTATTCGTTTTGTATTAATATCTATTTTTGTCATTAATACTTATGAGCTACAATAACAAAGGTAATGCAAAAAATAGTTTAGGCAGGCTCTGTGTATTGCCATTTATAATATTAACGTATTACTGCACCGGTTTTAGTATTTCGCCAACAATATTTCAGCACAATTTTTCAGCAGATACCATCCCGTTTAAAAGAAATCGCCCAGTATTGCCTGCTCACCCAAATGACAGCCTTATTGTTCCATTAAAAAGCACCAACCCTTTATTAAAAGACACCATTGTTGATACCATTACAAAAAATGTGGTAGATAGTTTTACCATCAAAGGCTCAAAAGATTCTTTAGATGCGCCGGTTGTATATCATGCAGATGATAGTATGGTGCTGGAAGTGCCCGAAAAAAAAATAATGCTGTATGGTAAAACTTCAGATATCAAATACTCCGAAAATGATTTATCTGCCCCTTATATTGAGTACAATCAAAATAACAGCCTGGTAAAAGCCCACCTGGTAAAAGACAGCCTTGGTAAAGTGGTTGCTTTTCCGGCATTTCAGCAAGGCGATTTTAAATCGGTAATTGATACCATTGTTTTTAATATGAAAACGGGTAAAGGGCTTACAAAAGGTACTTATACACAGCAAGGCGAAATGTATGTATATGGTAAGACCATTAAAAAAATAAATAAAGATGTTTTTTATGCACTTGATACCAGGTTTACCACCTGCAATCTCGATACGCCGCATTTTGCCTTTGTAAGCCACAAGGTAAAATTTATCAATAAAAAGATGGCGTTTACAGGTCCGGTTCATCCTGAGTTTGAGGGAGTGCCATTGCCCATAACATTGCCTTTTGGCATTTTTCCGTTGGCACAAGGAAGGCATTCGGGCCTGCTTGCTCCTACATTTACTGCCAATGAGCAGCAGGGGATTGCTTTGGAAAATTTGGGATATTATAAAGTATTAAATGATAATTGGGATGTAGAAACAAGGGGTACACTATACTCTTATGGCGGATGGAAAGCATCCATTAGGCCGAGGTATTATAAAAGATACCATTACCAGGGCTCGCTTTCTTTGTCCTTGCAAAAATATAAACTATTAGATGAGCCATCAAGCAACACTTTTGCATTTACCTGGAGTCATAATGCAGATACTAAAGCAAGGCCGGGAGTAAATTTTTCAGCCAATGTAAATGTTACAAGTTCTAAATATAACTCCCAAGTAACTAATAACCCTGTTGTCAATTTTAATAATATACTCCTTTCCTCCATTAGATATTCTAAAACCTGGAAAGACCTCCCATTTACTTTTGTAATATCGGCAAATCATTCTCAAAATACTAACCAGAGTTATACAAGTTTTACATTTCCGGAAGTATCCTTTTCTGTAAATACACTTTACCCGTTTAGAAGAAAAGACCCTGCCGGAGATTTGAAGTGGTATGAAAATGTAGGAGTAGCGCTCAATACCAGTGCAAAAAGCCAAAGTTATTTTTATGACTCTACCGGGCATAGGCCTGTGAGCGGACAAATAAAAGAAAATTTTCAATTTGGAGCCAGCCATACTGTTCCTATTTCGCTATCCCTGCCACCACTGGGGCCTTTTCAGGTATCGCCTTCTATTTCTTATAACGAAGAGTGGTTTGAGCGAAAAGATAAATACCGGTATGATACTACCTTACATAAAATAGATACTCTTACTTCAAGGGGTTTTTATAGAGCTTATGATATGGCATTTGGAGTTTCGTTAAGTACCCGTATTTTCGGTATGTTTACTTTTAAAAAACACAGCAAAATACAGGCTATTCGCCACGAAATAAGACCTTCCATATCCTTTAGTTATCATCCTGATTTTAATAGCAAATATTGGTACACTGCAAAGCTTGATACTTTTTCTCAAAGCCAGCCTGCCGCATACTCTGTTTTTTCAAGAAATATTTATACCGGTTTTTCACCCACCAAAAGCGGCTCTGTAGGTTTGATTATTGATAACAATTTATCTATGAAGATAAAAAGCAAAAAAGATACGGGAGAAGCTGCCATAAAAAAAGTTTCCATCTTAGATGCATTTTCTATTTCTGCTTTTTATAATTTGCTGGCAGATACTTTTAATCTTAGCCCCATTACTATTAATGCTCATACCAATTTATTTAATAAATTTAATGTAACAGCCGGTGCTACTTTTGATCCTTACCAGGTAAATAACTCCTACCAGAGAATCAATAAATTGATAATGGCTCAAAAATTTTCTTTGGGCCGCCTGGTATCGGCCAATATGGCTTTGCAAACCAGTTTTAAAGGAGGCGATAAAAAGAATGAATCTACTTCTCCCATTTTAGACCCTCAAAATATAAACCCTACCACCGGTTTGCCATTGGATGAGTACCAGCAGGAAGCTGCATACATTCGCAATAACCCCGGCGAGTTTGTAGATTTTTCAATACCCTGGAGTGTAGATGTTAGTTACTCGCTTTTATATACCAAGTTTATTACTCAGTCAATAAATTTTGTAGGATTTACTAAATCAATTACACAAAGTGTAAATTTCAACAGCTCTGTAAACCTCACTCCAAAGTGGAAGATAGGTGTAACAGGCTCTTATAATATTAGTACAGGCCAGTTAGGCTACGCCAGTATGTTTTTATCGAGAGATTTGCATTGCTGGCAAATGGCAATCAATGTAGCTCCGGTAGGTATTTTCAGATTTTTTAGTATCAATATAAGCCCCAAGTCGCCTATATTACGAGACTTAAAAGTGAACAGAACCAGGACTTTTGTAAATCAGTAAAACCGATTGCTTTTACTTTAATGCTTTGTAAAATAATCAAGCATTTGGTTATAAATTTCTTCTTTCAATAGTTTTACCTGTGTGTGTTGGGATGATACCGGAGGTAAAAAATGCATTTTTAATTTTGTAGGCAGTAAATAAAAAGAATGTTGTATCGGCATTGCTCGTTTGGTTCCATTGATAATGCAGGGGATGATGTCTTTTTGGGTATCTATTGCCAATTTAAAAGCGCCATCATAAAATGATTTTAGAGGTTGATCGGTGCGGTTTCGGGTTCCTTCCGGGTAAATGCAGATATGCATTCCCGTTAGTAGTACTTTTTTCATTTCATCAAAACTTTTTCTCCTGCTGGCTTCATCTTTTCTATCAACCAATACGGAGCCTTTTTTATAAAATAATCCAAATAACGGCACTTTTACAAAGGATGCTTTTGCAATTGTTTTATTAGCGCCCGGCACATAAGGTGCAGATAATGGAACGTCTAATAAGGCATTGTGATTAAAAACAACGATATAGTTTTGTCCGTCTTTAAAATTTTCTTTTCCACTTACTTTTACGCTACAGCCAATCAAAAACAGCCAGATGTTCATCCAAATTTTTGAGATGCCGATAAACCAAATTTGACCTTTTATTTCGTCTTTAAAAAAATATGCTGCCATGGATGGAAGAAAGAAAATAAGAAAAGTAATAATGAAAGTGATGATGCCCCATAAGGCCCATATCCTGGCAAAAATGTGTTTAAGAATATTCATTCAAATAAATTTAGGGAGTTAGTAGTTTCCAGTTGATTGGCAATTTGCCTGATTGTACCAAAAGCTGATTGGTTTTTGAAAAATGTTTGCATCCAAAAAAGCCTTTATCTGCCGAAAAAGGAGAGGGGTGAGCAGCTTTAAATACAGTATGTTTTGTTTCATCTATGAGCGATTGTTTTTCCTGGGCAAATTTGCCCCACAATAAAAAAATGACTCCTTCTTTTTTATCTGAAATTATTTTAATAACTGCATTTGTAAATTCGGCCCATCCAATTTTAGCATGGCTAAAGGGCTCATCAGCCCTTACCGTAAGGGCTGCATTGAGTAATAATACTCCCTGCTCCGCCCAGGATGTTAAATTGCCATATTTCTCCGGCATATCTATACCAATATCATTTTTTATTTCTTTAAAAATATTAACAAGGGAAGGGGGAGGCTTTATACCATTTTGTACAGAAAAACTTAAGCCGTGAGCCTGCCCCGCTCCGTGGTATGGGTCCTGCCCAATGATAACTACTTTTACATTGTCAAAAGTAGTTTGATTAAATGCATTAAATATGAGTGGCCCGGGTGGATAAATTATTTTTCCTAAAGATTTTTCGGTTTTTAAAAAAGTAACAATTTGCTGAAAGTATAGTTTATTAAATTCATCCTTTAATGCTTTTTGCCATGAATTTTCTATTTGAACTTTCATTAAACTAATTTTATATAAAATTAAGGAGGATTAAAGGGATAAAGAAATACCATATTAGTATTAAGAAAATAATGCTGATTTGATTACTGAATGAAAATTTGCTTTCAGGTAAAATGAACAGGAAAAGAATTTAATGTAAGAAAAAAGTTAGGCATCAATTAATTAAAAAGAGGGCAAACCGGAATAATTTCGATTTGCCCCCTTGTGATCCCGATTGGATTCGAACCAATGGCCCTCAGCTTAGAAGGCTGATGCTCTATCCAGCTGAGCTACGGGATCAGCTTTTTTAAGTTTGCAAATATAGGTCTTAAAGAAAAAAAGGGAAATAATTTTTTTTTAGAGAAATAATACTACATTTATTAATACAATAATATATTTGTCATCTATATTTTTGTTAAAAAATTGACTGATATTATTATATTAGATGTTACATTTGCTTTAACAAAAAAACTTACAATATTTCTGAAGCTTATTCAGAGATATATTTTTAATTAAAATTAGCTTTTTTTATGAAACAAAAACTTACACTTTTTCTTTGTTTTTCTATTCTGGCTGCCTGTTCTTATGCACAGGATAGCGAGAGGTATCCTTCAGATACGAAGGGGAGCTTATTAGGAATTCATTTTAATGCTCTTGATTTTAAAACTCCTGTGTCTTTCAAAAATTCAAATTCACCAAGAATTGCAACTAACCTTGCAGATATGGATTTTGGCGCTTCTATTTCTTACTGGAAGGGTTTAACTCCAAAGGTTGACTTTACTACTAAAGTAAGCGCCATGTTTCATGATTATAAAGGCGACCAGAATTTGCAGAGCAATAAGTTTCAATTAGGTTTAGAATTAGAGCCTACTATTAGTATTCGCCCTGTAAGCGATGATCATTTGTTTAGCCCATTTTTAACTGCAGGTGTTGGAGCCGGTTATTACATGGGTGATTTTGGTGCATACATACCTGCAGGTGTAGGTTTACAGTTTAATTTTATGAGCACTACTTATTTGCTCATACAGGCAAACTATCGTTTTTCTCTTACTAAGAGCCAGTTGAAAGATAATATACTTTACTCTATTGGATTTGCACAAACTCTAAAATCTGCAAAGCCAAAAGTAATACCACCTCCGCCACCACCTGCAGTACTTGACCGTGATAATGATGGTGTAGTAGATTCTCTTGACAAATGCCCTGATACACCCGGTATTGCTGCATTGCAAGGCTGCCCCGACCGTGATGGCGATGGTATAGCTGATGGCGATGATAAATGCCCTGATGTAAAAGGAATAGCTAAATACCAGGGATGCCCCATACCTGATACCGATGGTGATGGTGTAAATGATGAAATGGACAAATGCCCTAATGTAAAAGGCTTTGCCCGCTACCAGGGATGCCCCATACCTGATACCGATGGTGATGGTGTAAATGATGAAGAAGATAAATGCCCTACACGCCCCGGCCCGGCTACCAATCAGGGATGCCCTGTGATTGCAAAAGAAGTAGTAGATAAAATAAACTATGCTGCTAAAAACATCTTCTTTGCAACAGGAAGCTCTAAACTACTTGCAAAATCATACAAATCATTAAAT
>JAFDXD010000111.1 GCA_018268135.1 Bacteroidota bacterium | reverse complement strand
TGCGGTTCCGGCTGAAAATTCTTTGCTCATCATTTGTATATTTTCTGTACTTTAGTTTTACATTCGGCTGACGTACCGGGCGAAAGGAGCAATGAATATCCTGCCTTCGCCAATGCGTGGCCGTTAGCGGTAAGCAGACAAAACCCGACCAAATAAACAAAATGAAAGACAATACAAAAACACATACGACAAATTATTTTGACACTTTCATCGAAGTAGCAGAAGACACAAAAACTGTTAACGGTAACAAACCGACTTCTAAAAAAGACAATAAGACTATTGCTGAAATGCAATATGATTTAATTTCTAAAAATCCGTACAAATTCACTTCGGACGACATTCTTTTTCAAATTTATGCCGACAGAAATGACTTGACAAAGGCTGAATATAAACAATCCAGAGAACAATTCTTCTCAAAAGGACAAGCTTGCTTTCGAGCTTCGCCCTTGACAAAAACTTATGGATTTGGTGTTCATTGCGACGGTAACGGAAAAATTGCACTTTATGGTATGGACACGGAACAATATCAAAATTTTTTGACAGATACTAAAATCCAAAAAGTAAAAGCAATGCGTTCAACAAAAAAATAAACAAAGAAAATATGTATCTACTTCACGGAAAATTACAAGCAAAACCAAATCAGGCAAATGAACTTGCTGACATTTTATTGGAAGCGTCTAAACTTGTATCAACTGCAAAAGGTTGCAAACTTTATGTAATCGGAAAAGACGAAAATGAACCAAATTCAGTTTATGTTACAGAAATCTGGGACAGTAAAGACGACCACGACAACTCATTAAAAGTTGAAGGCGTAAGAGAACTAATAATGAAGGCAATGCCAATTTTAGACGGACAACCAACAAAAGGACAAGAGCTTGAAATTCTAGGTGGAACTGGAATATAAAAACTGCCTACCGCTAACAAGGGTTTTGCAATAGTGGGGCGAAACTTCAAAGTTCAACAGTAGTTTTTCTATTCAACTTTTGTGCAAAATTGAAGATTTGTGCTTCGATTGCCCCACCATCGCAAAGCCCCGAAACGTTATAAGCCATTTTAATGACACCGACCAAGACATATTTTTCAAACGGACAAATTGAGTGCGAAGGCTTTGTAAATGGAGAAGTTCAGGTTGGCAATTGGAACTTTTATCACGAAAACGGTAATCTTTTCTCAAAAGGACAGTATGACGAAAATGGGAAACCAGTTGGCGTTTGGACTGAATACTATGAAAATGGACAAATAAAATATGAAGCCATTTCCTCACAAGGTAATTGGTTTTCACTTGACGCTGACAATCTTGAAATTATAAACTATTGGAACGAAGACGGCATTCCGCTTGTAATTGACGGAGATGGAAAACTCACAATCTATTTCAGCAATGGAAATATTCAACACGTATCATATTGGACAAATAAACTGAAGAATGGGACTTTACAAGAATTTTATGAAAGCGGAACACTTAACATTGAAAGAGAATACAAAAAAGGTGTTAAGGACGGTTTAGGAAAAGTATTTTCTGAAAATGGAGTTCTTATTTACGAATATTATTACCTGAACGGCAAGCCATATGGAAAGACCAAAGAGTGGTATGTAAGTGGACAAATTGCCGAAGAAGGCGAATACATTAACGGAGAATATTTAATACACAACTTTTGGACAGAAGCGGGAGAACAGATTCTTAAAGACGGAAAAGGAAAAGCAATTAGAAAATACGGTGCTGGTGGCTATGACATTTACGAGCAATACTTTGATAAAGGAATAATGACAAGTGAAAAAAAGATTTCAGACTTCACTTACGGACAATTTAAAGCTGACACGAATGAGAAAAACGGCTTATAACATCGGTTTGGCAATATGGCGGCTTAAATGCTTCTATGAAATATTTGTGCAAGGCTCAACGGCAGTATTTCTATTGAAGTTTTGTGCTAAATTTCCGCCACATCGCCAAGCCGTAAACCGTTAGTGGCAATTTTAAACAACCAGCTTATGACTTTGAAAAGACTTCTATTTTTATTGTCTATTATCAGTTACTTCAATGTGGAGGGACAAATAATTAATCCATCTTTTTCAAGTAGAGAGGTTTCTTATTGTGACATAGTAAAAATTGAAAGAAACAACTACAATACAACAGTTTATTTTCGATATACAGCACCTACTACATATGTAAAAGGGGGTTGGGTTTGTGCAGGTGCAGATTTTTTTATCAGAGATTATTACACAAAGACCAAGTACAAGTTAATTAGAGCAAATAATATTCCGATTTGCCCACAGAAATACAATTTTGATTACCAAGGACAGAAATTAGAATTTAATCTTGTATTTGAAGCCTTACCAAACTCTACTTCAAAAATTGACATTATTGAAGATGAAGTCAAAGGAGGTTTTAATTTTTTCGGAGTAAGCCTTACGACAAATTCTTCATATACTGCACCTTCAAACCCAACTTATTATTCGTCGGCTGACTGTGATAATATTGTGAGCACAAGTGCAACTCCGAAGCCTGAATTCAATACTTTTTTAGCAGGCGTTAAATATGCTGTAATTATGGAAAAACCCAAAATTAACGGACACGTTCCTGCATTTAACGGATTAATTGAATTATTAAAAGCAATGGGCTTTGAAAGTGTGGAATATTTGGATGACAATTATGTGCCTGCTGGAAACCCATGTGAAGAAGTTTGGATTTCTATAGGATTTCAATATGATTTATATAAATACTATAATGTTAAGTGGAGTTTCCTTAGCCCATGCTTAGGATATAGTTGGGATTTTACAAGCAATCAATCAGCAGCGGCAGGAATTTACGATGATGGTAAAAATAATTTCTACCGCCTTTTACGAAATATGTATCAATACAAAAAACCGGAGTATAACTCAAACTGGACGTTAAAAAAAGCAAGTCAAAAAACATGTTGGACAGAATATAAAATAAAGGAGGTAATCAAATCAAAGGGCTGCGATAGAATTGAAGGGATTTATGAAAATTCAAGTTCAGCAACGAGTGCAAGGTATAAAGTTGCAGTAAGAAAAATTAATGGGACTTACCATTTTATTTACCTTTCTGGCACGCAATTAAATTCCTCTAATTGGAATGAAGGAGATATAAAAGCAACCTTAGAACCAACTGCCACTCCATCTTTTTATAAAGCTAAATGGTACATGGCAGACAAAACGATTAACGACGAATTTTATGTTTCGTTTGAGCAAGGCTCATTTAATTTATTAAATTCAAAATCCGAAAAGGAATTATACATAAAGCTATTTCCATCTGTTTCAGATAACATAAGTGTTCCATCTGACGTGCAATCATCTGGCTCTGGTTTTGCAATTTCTTCAAATGGTTATGTTGTTACAAACTATCATGTAACACAAGGAGCGACAAAAATTAAAGTAAGAGGTGTAAATGGAGATTTCAGTCGAGCCTATTCCGCAAGGGTCGTAAGCGACGACAAAAACAATGACCTTTCAATCATCAAAATTGACGACCCATATTTTACTACTTGCGGGACAATTCCCTATACAATAAATGGAAGAGCATCTGAAGTGGGAACTTCAGTCTTTGTTTTGGGTTTTCCTTTACGGGCAACAATGGGTGATGAAATAAAACTTACTAATGGAATTATTAGTTCAAAGTCAGGATTTCAAGGTGACATTACTACTTATCAAATGACAGCACCAATCCAGCCAGGTAATAGCGGCGGACCTATGTTTGACAATAAAGGTAATTTAGTTGGTATCGTCAATGCAAAACATAGAGGTGCAGAAAACGCATCTTATGCAATAAAGTCTTCTTATTTATTGACACTTATTGACCAGCTTCCAAGTACACCAACATTACAAACTATAAATCAATTGAGTGCTAAACCATTAACAGAGCAAGTGAAAATTGCAAAACGGTTTACTTATATTATAGAAGTCAATTAACAGCAGACCAAAACTGCCACTAACAAAAGTATTTGCAAAAGCAGGGCTGGACAATGTAACATCAACTATGGCAAGCATCAGCAGCGGTTCCAGCTCGACGTTCAATGTTCAGCTTTAGTTCTTAACTTCAACAACATATTTTCAAATGGGCATTTGTACCGGGCTGGACGATCAATGAATTCCCTGCCTTCGCAAATACTCGGACGTTGTGCGTCAGTGTAGGCTTCCCATTTTTAGTACAATTCAAAAGTAGAATATTTTATCATTACAATTATTTTGATGTTTCAATCTGTTGGGCGTAGTGA
>JAFDXD010000110.1 GCA_018268135.1 Bacteroidota bacterium | reverse complement strand
TTTGGAGAAGATTTTGTACCTGCTAATTATGATATGAGTGTGATAGATGAATTTACAAAAGTAACGGATAAAGATGGAGCCATTATGGCCCGGCGCATTGCTAAAGAAGAGGGATTATTTTGTGGTTATAGCGCCGGAAGTTGCTTGCAGGGACTTTTGCAATTGCAGCAGCAGCTTAAAAAAGATGACGTAGTGGTTCTTATATTTCATGACCATGGAAGCAGGTATGTAGGTAAAATATATAACGATGAGTGGATGATGGAAAGAGGATTTTTAGACGTAAAAACCTTTAGAGACCTGGTGAGCGGCCGGGGATCAAAAAAAATAATTACGGTAACGCCGGAGCAAACAGTAATGGAAGCAATTACCCTAATGAAAAAATATGATATTGAAAATATACCCGTTCTTAATGGTGAAGAAAATCTTGGCGCCATCTCTGAAAATGGTTTATTTGATAAAATTTTAAATCACCCTGAAGTAAAATCAGATTTAGTAAAAAATGTGATAGAAAATGCATATCCCGAAGTAGGATTTGATACTCCAGTAGAGCGGTTAAGCCAGTTTATTACCCGTGAAAACGGTGCAGTATTAAGCAAAGACGAAAGCGGAATGTATCATATAGTTACTAAATATGACATTATTCAAAGCCTCTCAAAATAATGGCATTGTAAATTTACTAACCCTGCCAAATGCTGATGAATAGTAAGGTTTGTGCTATTTATAATCAATTTACTGCCATAAAAAAATAGGAGTATTAGTATTTTTACTTACCCTGCTTTGGTAACAACCCTTTTTATTTTTTGCAAAATTTACTACTGAATCAGTATTTATTTCATTTGTAAAAAAGGGCAATACCGCTCTTGTATAACTATCATATCCACCGCATCTTTGTGTCAGAAGTTGATTGATATCGATTAAATATCAATCATTATCCAAAATATCCTGATAAAACCAACATGAGTTTTCCAATATCTTAAAACACAAGAGAAAAGCCATTAAAATTCAATATCAGTCAACTTCTACTTTTTTAAAATAAGCATTCGTTTTAAAATCTAATATATCCGGTAAGAAGAACTAAAAACCAAATCCTAAAGCTTATGCTGTAAAAAGCGATGATAGCAAAACCAAAATCTCCCCCCTTTAGAAAACTACCAATAACCAATATCCGAGTTGAAAAAATGTTGTCCCGGGCCTTAAAAAAACTAAAAACCAATATCCTAAGCCAAAGCAATTGCCAGGCTTAACCAAACTGAAACCAGGATAAAATTATTTTACTATAATGAGCCCCCTCAGAAAGTAAACCCATCCTGAAAAACCAACAAGCAAAAAAGTTGGTTTAACAAATTAGCTTCCATACTTTTTAGTATGGAAGTTTTTTTTTGTGCCAAAGCTTAGGGTTTTAGTTCTTTTAAAAACTTCTGAAAAACTGGCTACCAGCTTGTTTAAATAAAATAGTCCTGCCATTTTATAGCCTGTTATTTATTAAAATTCTTTTTTTAGTATTTCAGTAATTTCCACCTACTATATCCTGCTTATTTGTTAAATAGTATTTTTTTCAATTTTCAGCTAATTAGTTTTATTTTGAATAATTTCTCAAAATCCATTGAAATCAGCTACAGGACTATGTTTAAGAAGATTAAGCAAATAAAAGCATCTCTTCAAATTCGTAATTTTACGATATTTTAATTAGTAACCTTACTTTATATTTTTAGTTGAAATACTAATGCAATTGGTAATTACTTCACATACAAAAAAGGGCAATACCGCTCTTGCACAGCAAATGAAACGGTTGCATCTTTGTGTCAGAAGTTGATTGATAAAGATTAAATATCAATCATTATCCAAAATATCCTGATAAAGCTAAAATTTGAGTTTTCCAATATCTGAAACACAAAAGAAAAGCCATTAAAATTCAATATCAGTCAACTTCTATTTTATATTAACAATAAGCATACGTTTTTTTAATTTATATATCCAAAAGAAAAACCGAAAAAAACCAATATCTAATGCTTATGCCTTAAAAAGCGATGATAGCAAAAACCAGTATCCAAAGTCCTTAAAAAAACCAAACAACCAATTATCCAGCCTATGCTGTTAACCACAGCGATGATGGCGAAAAACCAAACTGAAACCAGGACAAATAATTTTTTACTATACGCCCCCGTAAGAAGTAAAAATTTCCTGAAAAACCAACAACTTAATTGACAAGTTGGTTAAAATCCTTAGCTTCCACAGTCTATTTGTAAAGCAAATTCCTGTGGAAGTTTTTATTTTGAGGAATCCCCATTTATACTTTTAAAATTAATTTCATCATTCCTGAGTAAGCTATAAGGCACTTCAATATTTATAGCTTTTGTATTTTTACCAAATGTTATTAGATAAAGCCACTTCCTTTAACAAACAAACTTTACGCATCATATCATTGGTACCTTCACAAACGGAGCTGCTCTACCATTTGGGGCTAGAAGAAGAAGTAGCAGGCATCACAAAATTTTGCATACATCCTGACGCCTGGCATAAAGCTAAACCCAGGATTGGAGGCACAAAAAATATCAATATATCAAAAATAAAAAACCTTTCTCCTACCCTCATTATAGCCAATAAAGAAGAAAATGTAAAAGAGCAGATAACATTACTTGCCCATGAGTATGATGTATGGGTTACCGATGTAAATAACCTGCAGGATGCCTTGCAAATGATTACAGATATTGGGGTATTAACACAAAAAGAAATTAATGCGCAGCAAATAACCCAATCCATACTTCAAAAATTTGAGCAACTGCATCCTCTCCCTCTCCTTAAAAAAGCGATTTATCTTATTTGGAAAAATCCGTTTATGACTATTGGTGGCGATACTTTTATTAGTAATATGATGTTGTATGCCGGTTTCAAAAATGTATTTGATACTAATACCCGTTACCCTACTATAACGGTAGAGGATATACGAAAATCGGGAGCCGAATACCTCTTACTCTCCACAGAGCCTTACCCCTTTAGCCAGCAACATGTAAACGAATTGCAGGCACAACTGACGCATATAAAAGTAATATTGGTAGATGGCGAAATGTTTAGCTGGTATGGGAGCAGGTTACTGATAGCCGCAGATTATTTTGAAAAAATAAAGAAAACTGACTTCCATGTAGAGCCCAAATGAAGAATACAGGAAATTTTACACATAAAAAAATGGTTTAAATTTACCTGCAACTAAATAGCAATTAACTTACTTTTGTACCCCTTGTAAAATATAAGGGGAAAATTTTACTAATAAAATCATATTAAAAAATGGCAAAATACAGCGCCGGTGTATTACACGGAAAAGAGTTAGAAGCATTATATAATGATGCAAAAGATAATCAGTTTGCTTTACCAGCAGTTAATACCATCGGTACTAATACTATTAATGCTGCATTAGAAGCTGCAGCAAAGGTAAAATCTCCCATTATCATACAGTTTAGCAATGGCGGCGCACAATTTATTGCAGGCAAAGGAATGCCCAATGATAATTTACAGGCAAATATTTCAGGAGCTATCTCCGGAGCATTACATATACATAATGTAGCCAAATATTATGGAGTACCTGTAGTATTGCACACTGACCATGCTGCCAAAAAATGGCTTCCCTGGATAAGTGGTTTAATAGATGCCGGCGAGCAGTTTTACAAAGAAAAAGGGCAACCTCTTTTCAGTTCGCACATGCTGGATCTATCCGAAGAGCCAATTGAAGAAAATATAGCCACTTCAGTGGAGTTTTATAAAAGAATGGCGCCGCTTGGTATGAGTATAGAAATTGAGCTTGGCGTAACCGGTGGAGAAGAAGATGGCGTGGATAACAGTGATGTGGAAAATGAAAAATTATACACACAGCCGGAGCATGTGGCTTATTCGTATAAAGAATTAAGTAAAGTAGGTAAATTATTTACAGTAGCTGCGGCATTTGGCAATGTACACGGTGTATATAAGCCGGGCAATGTAGAACTAAGGCCCGAAATCTTAAACAATAGCCAGGTGTATATTCAAAAAGAATTAGGAACCGGGCCAAAACCGGTTTATTTTGTATTTCACGGAGGCAGTGGCAGTCCTCAAAATCAAATAAGGGAAGCTATTGGATATGGTGCAATAAAAATGAACTTAGATACCGACCTGCAATGGGCATTTTGGGAAGGTGTATTAAATAATTACAAAGCAAATGAAGCTTATTTTCAGGGGCAGCTCGGCAACCCCGAAGGAGCAGATAAGCCTAATAAAAAATACTACGATCCCCGTGCATGGCTTAGAAAAGGTGAGGAATCTTTTGTAAAAAGATTAGAAATTGCCTTTGACGATTTAAATTGTATTAATCGCAATGCTTAACTTTAACTTACATATTTATTTAATTAAATTTATTAAATGATGCAAGAAGAAGATTTTGATGTAAACTTAACCGGCGATGAAGGTGTATCAGACGAAACTAAAAAAAGTTGGTTTAAGCGAATAAAAAAAGGAATTCTTACTTCTACCAAAGACAAAAAAGATGCACCGGAAGGGCTCTGGGCCAAATGCCCTGTTTGTAAATATACCTGTACCATTGCCGAGCTTTCTGAAAATTATTTTGTATGCCCTAAGTGCGAATTTCATCATCGCATAGGCAGTGAAGAATATTTTGAAATAATTTTTGATAAAAATCAATACGAAGAATTATTTGCAAACATCCGCTCAAAAGATTATCTCGGCTTTGTAGATTTAAAATCTTATAAAGACCGCTTACAGGATACTTATTCAAAAACCGATATTCACGACTCTATTACTGTAGCACATGGCCAGGTAAATGGAGAAGATTTGGTAGTAGCTTGTATGGATTTTGAATTTATTGGCGGTAGCCTGGGCAGTGTAATGGGTGAAAAAATTTCGAGAGCCTGCGATTATTGTGTTGAGCATAAAATACCCTTTATGATCATCAATAAAAGTGGTGGCGCCCGTATGATGGAAAGCGCTTTTTCATTGATGCAATTGGCAAAAACCTCGGGCAAACTTACGCAGCTAAGCAATGCAGGTATTCCCTATATTTCCTTATGTACCGACCCTACTTTTGGAGGTACTACTGCATCCTTTGCCATGCTTGGCGATGTAATTTGTGGTGAACCCGGCGCCCTTATTGGTTTTGCCGGGCCAAGAGTCATTAAAGAAACCATTAAAAAAGATTTGCCCGAAGGGTTTCAGCGCAGCGAGTTTTTATTAGAACATGGCTTTTTAGATTTTATCATCCCTCGCAAAGAGCTTAAAGAAAAACTTACAACCCTGCTGACGCTTTTTAAAAATTAATTTTTTTTAATCATAAAAAATGCCACAATCAAATCTTATGGTTGTGGCATTTTTGTTACTACTATTCTATATTATCTTTTTATAATTTTATTATTCACTACTTCTGCCAATACCCTCTCCCTTAGGTTTTGACTAATGGTAATGATAGCATCACCCAGGTTGAGCATATTGCCCTCTATACTTTTAATTTTAGTTTTATTTACTATAAATGATTTATGAACTTTTAAAAAAATGTCTGCTGGCAATTGCTCTTCTAAATTTTTAATGGTTACATATACCATCATCTTTTTTGTACTTGTATGCAGCATTACATAATTAAGCATTGCTTCTGCATAAATTAAATCATCATAATACACTTTTTCTATTTGTGTATTGCATTTTATATAAAAGTGGTCGCTTTCTTTTGTAGTGGGCAAATGATTACGTCCGGCATGTAATTCTTTTACCCTGTTACATGCTTTTAAAAATCGTTCAAAGGCAATAGGTTTTACTAAGTAATCTACCACTTCAAGGTCGTAGGCTTCAATAGCATACTGTGCATAAGCTGTAGTAAAAATTACACTTGCGGTAGATTTTGTATTTTTCAAAAAGTCAATGCCGCTTATTTTGGGCATATTAATGTCCAAAAATATTAGATCAATATTATTGTCCCTAAGCAAACCCATTGCTTTTAATGGATTTTCTGCCTGCCCTGCCAGTTCCAAAAAATCAATATCTTCAATATATTCTTCCAATATTTTTCTTGCAATGGGCTCGTCGTCTATTATAATACATTGTAGTTTCATGCTAAGTCTATCATTAAATTAGTTTCGTAATACCCACTTCGGTTAGTGATAGTGAGTGTATGCTTATACGGGTATAATAAGGCTAACCTTCGTTTTAAATTTGAAATACCAATGCCCCCGGTTTTAGCATCATTATTAAGAGGTAAAGGTTCTTTAGTATTTGTAACAATGCAATGAAAAATGTTGCCGGAAGTATAAATTTTTATATCAATTTTATTTTCTTTATCTGTACAGCAACTTACAAATTTAAAAGCATTTTCTATTGGCACCACTATCAAAAGAGGAGCAATACTAAGCCCCGGCAAAATAGCTTCTGCCTGAAAATTTACTGTCAGCTCCTCTGTTTTTCGCAATTGCTGAAAAGAAATATAATTTTTTATATAGGCAATCTCTTTTACAATATCTACCCTCTCTGCCCCACATTCATAAAGCTGGTACTTTAATAACTCAGAATATTGTAACAAAATATTTCGGGCTGCCTTATTGTTTTTATCAATATGGCCATATACCGTATTTAAAGAATTAAAGAGTGTATGAGGGTTTATTTGAGCTTTTAAATAATCTAATTCACTTTGCATTTGATCTTTCTCTAAGGCTTCAATTTTTTTCTGAGTTTGAATCCTTTCCATCAGCATTTTAAAAACGGTAACTAACAATACCCAAATAGCAATATTGAAAAAAGAATTGATGAGCAGTATATTAAAATCTACCGGGGCAGTATGGAAAAAATCACGATTCATTTGCAAAGCCACCAATGCCCTTAGCCATGCTGAAATGGCAATGATTAAAAGAGTTGCTATAGCAAACAGTACATATTTTTTTTTGATTAAAAAGGATGGTACAATAAAATTATTGATAGCATAAAAATCTGCGGTAACAAAGAGTAAATAACAAAATTCTATCGTCATTGTTTTGGTGATAGTAACAGAATACCTGTGAAAAACAAGTATCCATAGCAGGTAAATACATATCCAAAAAATAAAATGATATATTATTTTATGTTGTTTCAAGTTCATTATTTACTCAAATGTACCAAAGCCGGTAGTTTCCATTAATACTTTTTACACAACAGGGGCAAATTTCTTGATGAACACTGTCTTCATCAAGAAAAATGATTAGATGCTGTAATAGATTTCAAAGCCCGGGTATTAGACTTGATTTTTGCAAAAACAACTAATAAAAATTAATAAAATGAAAAAATTGACAGCATGGTTTTGTAACCCACCTGTAACGGGGCAGTCCACTATTTTAATACTTCGCTTAATGGCGGGCAGTGTATTTTTTTGGGAAGGAATTTTAAAATTTGTATATGTAAATCAAGGTGTTGGCAGATTTACGAAGTTAGGCTTTCCATTTCCGGAAACCACAGCACACCTCATTGCAACCGGTGAAATCATTGGCGGGCTAATGCTCATTTTTGGTTTATTTACCCGTATTGTTTCCTTTTATTTTGTAATACAAATGATAGTAGCAGTTTTGAGCACTAAAGTGAGTTTATATTTTGGCACAAGTCCTCTTCCTATGCCACCGGCTCCGCCTAAAGTAGGTATTTGGGCAGTATTACATGATATTCGGGCAGATTATGCACAAATACTCACCTGCCTGTTTTTATTAATTGAAGGCTCTGGTAGGCGCTCTCTTGATTTTGTAATAGCGGCATCAAAAAATGTATTTCGTTTAAAAGAAAATCAATGCATAGATTGTGATGCGGCAGATAAAGAAAATTGTGCAGCTAATCATTTCAGAAAAAAAATAGAAGCCGGGGTTTAAGCCGGCTTCTATTTTTCTGCTCAATAAAACTATTTTTTACAAACGTTTAATGACACTGTGTATTAAAGAATTTAAGCGAAGCCCTGTTATAATCACTGAACATGTGATGGTCAGCTACAGACAAATTAATTTCGGCAAGAACGGAAGTTTTTTGTGCTATAGACAAAGCATTGTAAACCGGGAAACTTGCAGGGGAGCTACCATAATCGCTAATAAATCCATCAGAAAAACCTATGTAATAATTTTTACTATCAATATACCCTTTTGATTTTAGCTCATTAAAAACATTTACAGATTGAGCAACGGTTAAGTTTCCATCTCTTGCAAACCTTTCAGGATAAATGGGGCTTCGGGGGTGAATAAAATATTTACTACATACCCCTCTTCCATTTAAAGTATTTGAATAAGTTAATGCCTGTGCATTTCCAGCAGGGCCAATGGAAGGATTGTTGTCATTTTGTGCCATACAAAACTGGGTAGGAATGCTGGTCATTCCCATCACATACGAGCTTCCGGGCGAGCAATACTGTACTGAAGTTTTAAATTGATAAGCATTGGCAAGTGATGCAGAGAAATAACCGCCATCACTCATCCCCATCGAATACCTTGGGATACTGCGGTTAGTAAGGCCAGCATTATAAAATGAGTCTGTAATTATCCTGATATTTGCCAAATCAACATTGGTAGTAGTATCGTTGGGTGTAAGGAACCATCTTATTTTACCATCGCCATTACTATCTGCCCCTACGGTAGTTTCTTCACACTCAGTAATAATAACGGCATATTGATTACTCACCAGGTCTCTTATCATTAATTGCCACTCGTAACCGGCCATTATAGCGGCTGCAGAGCCATTGGTACCATGCAAAATATATACAATACCCTTATGCCCTGCCGGGAAATAATAATATACAGGTTTTAATCTGTCTCTACCCATTATCTGTGCAAATTGCATGGTAAAGGGAGCAATGCTTTTAATACTTCCGGTAACGTTAATATTTTTATTAGGCATGATAAACCAGGTATGCCATTCATCTGCAGATTCTAAAGGAGAAATATCGCCACTCCATTTATCAAATACCTGATTGAGTGTAACAGGATTACTGAAAATATGCACAGTATCCCCTACTTTATATGTTCCGCTACCATACCCATTGTTTACAGTAACAGTAAAACTATCTGAAGTAGGAGGAGGTGTGATTGCATCAGTACTTTTTTTACATGAGGCTGTAAAACAAATAATAGAAATAGTTACAAGAGATAAGAATAAATTAGGTTTCATAATTTTGGTTTGCTATCTGACCTTAAAAGGGCACATTGGTTTAATGATGGCAATATTTTACCAGAAAAATTACATTGATAAATTGTATGTATTTAACGATAAAGCATTTAATATATTTTAATTGTACTATATAACCTTTTCTTAATGATCTGTTATCGGCATGAGTATTGATACATTTTTCAAAAATACATTTGATACATTAATGATCTCATTTATCATAGAAAAATGTTTGCTCAAAAATATTTTGTAATTAAATTTTTATCTAAATAAAAAATAATTGGGATAAAATATCAATGATAATTTTTTCAAATCCTAACTTGCAGCATAATTAATTTATCATCCAAAAAATTAAACATTTTAAAATAAATATTTATGGATAAAGCTACAGCAGGAAAGTGCCCGGTAATGCACGGGGCAAATACAGAAGCAAAAAACGATATAATGAAATGGTGGCCAAATGCTTTGAATTTAGATATTCTACATCAGCATGATACCAAAACCAATCCATTCGGAGAAACTTTTAGCTATGAAGAAGAATTTAAGAAATTAGATATGGCTGCATTAAAATCGGATATCAGAAAATTAATAACTGATAGCCAGGATTGGTGGCCTGCAGACCATGGAAGCTATGCAGGTATGTTTGCTCGTACTGCCTGGCACCTGGCAGGTACTTACAGAAAAGCAGATGGCAGAGGTGGCGCCAATACGGGAAACCAGCGATTTGCACCACTCAATTCATGGCCCGATAATGTAAACACCGATAAGTCTCGCCGCTTGCTTTGGCCTATTAAGAAAAAATATGGCAATAAAATTTCCTGGGGCGATTTAATCGTTCTTGCCGGTACCATTGCCTATGAAGTAGCTGGGCTAAAAACATTTGGATTTGGAGCCGGAAGAGCAGATATATGGCATCCGGAAAAAGATATATACTGGGGTTCCGAAAAAAAATGGCTGGCCCCCACCGGAAGTGAAGGCAGCAGGTATAGCGGTGAAAGAGATTTAGAAAATCCTTTGGCTGCTGTAATGATGGGCCTTATTTATGTTAACCCAGAAGGGGTAGATGGTAAGCCTGATGCTTTAAAAACAGCTAAAGATATAAGAGAAACTTTTTCGAGAATGGCAATGAGCGACGAAGAAACCGTAGCGCTTACTGCTGGTGGGCATACTATTGGCAAAGCTCATGGCAATGGCAGAGCCGAAGTATTGGGCGCTGTACCCGAAGCTGCAAACATAGAACAGCAAGGGCTGGGATGGCATAATCCGGAAGGTACCGGTAATAAAGAAAACAGCATGGCCAGTGGCATTGAAGGCGCCTGGACGTCGGACCCCACTAAATGGGATAATGGATTTTTTGACCTATTATTAAATTATGATTGGCAGCTTACCAAAAGCCCTGCCGGTGCATGGCAATATGAGCCTACTAATATGCCTGAAGATAAAAAACCGGTAGATGCTTTTAATCCAAACATAAGACGAAACCCAATGATGACAGATGCTGATATGGCATTGAAGGTAGATCCGGAATTTCGGAAAATATCAGAAAAATTTTACAACGATTTTGAATATTTTTCCGACACATTTGCAAGGGCATGGTTTAAACTTACGCATCGGGATATGGGACCAAAATCAAGGTATTGGGGATCAGATGTACCGGCAGAAGATTTAATTTGGCAGGACCCAATACCTTCTGTTGATTACAAACTTACCGAAGAAGAAATAGATGCACTTAAATTAAAAATATTAAACTCCGGGCTTACAAAATCTGAATTAATTGCTACCGCTTGGGACTGTGCCAGAACATACAGGGGGTCTGATTATAGAGGTGGCGCTAATGGCGCAAGAATAAGATTGGCTCCACAAAAAAACTGGGAAGCAAATGAGCCTGCAAGATTGCAAAAAGTATTGGACACATTAACGGCAATTCAAAATGAATTTCCTAAAAAAATAAGCATTGCCGATTTGATAGTGCTTGGTGGAAATGCAGCTATAGAACAAGCAGCTAAAGATGCCGGAGTAAATGTGAAAGTGCCTTTTAACGCCGGCCGTGGCGATGCTTTGCAGGAACAAACTGATGTTGATTCCTTTGCAGACCTGGAACCTTTGCATGACGGATATAGAAATTACTTAAAGAAAGATTATATTGTTTCGCCTGAAGAACTTTTACTTGACAGAACACAATTAATGGGATTAACTGCCCCCGAAATGGTAACACTTATTGGTGGAATGAGGGTGCTTGATACAAATTTTGGCGGAAGTAAACATGGAGTATTTACCCAAAAGCCGGGGCTTCTTACCAATGATTTCTTTGTAACGCTTACCGATATGAATTATGAATGGAAACCTGTATCAGAAAACTTATACAATATTGTAGATAGAAAATCAGGCGCCACTCAATATACGGCTACCAGGGTAGATTTAGTACTGGGCTCCAACTCTATTTTAAGATCTTATGCTGAGGTATATGCACAAGATGATAATAAAGAAAAATTTGTACACGATTTTGTAAAGGCCTGGAACAAGATGATGAATGCCGACAGGTATGATCTCAAATAATAATTTAAATTAAAGATTTGAATAGCCGGACAATCAATGAAACCAATCATTTTGTCCGGCTATTGTTTTTTTATAAAAGTGTGTTTACCATCTCATTTTTTGCATTGTATTTTTATAAAAAAGATTTACTAAGTACAAGTAAATTATGCTTCAGGTATTCATCCCCTTTGTGCATGAGTAATAGCAACTGAGAAAGTACAATACCTACTCATAACAATACAAGATTGTAAACTGTGTGGATTAAATAATAAACCAGTAAATATTTACCTTTGTAAAAAAAAGTTTGGAACTCAGCAATAAAAAAGCATACTACGAATATTTTTTTGAAGCAAAATATATTGCAGGCATTGTACTGCGTGGTACCGAAATAAA
>JAFDXD010000010.1 GCA_018268135.1 Bacteroidota bacterium | reverse complement strand
TTTATAGTTTTGGGCATTATCTTCTATACGGTTTATTACAGCCTGTTTCATTAGCCACTCTTCTTTATTTTCGCTTAATACTTTTTTTACAATAGCAATTTTATCGGCTACATCTGCCTCCCAGTTCCCATAATTTCGTTCAATGGACTTATTGTGGTTGGAGGTTAATTCTGTAATCAATTTTGGAAAATAAAGTTTTTCCCTTTCATAATATTCCAACAGGCTTTGCAAATATTCTTTTCTGCTTACCGGTACTAAAACGGGAATATCTTTTTTCTTTACAAACCAGTACCGGTAAATGAAATTGTTACGGTTGTTTGGTTTAATATCTTTTTCGGCAACATCCTGAAAATATCCTTCACCTGAATTGATTACCTGAATGAGCTGCGCACTATTGCAGGAGAAATAATTAAACAAACTAATCAAGGGGTCATTTACATTTACTGATTTATGGTTTTTCCAATCCTTGAATTGAAATCCAAAATCATACTCACCCATGCTGCTGCCAAAAGGATAATCTAAAAAACGATTGAGGGTGTTGGTAGGGATGGCATTTACATAAATACGCAAAATGGTTCCTGCCTCATCGTTTCTTTTAAGCTTGCCATTCAAACAAAAATACTCATGCAGCGAAGACTCAAAATTGTACTGGGCCAATTTTACATTGCTATAATTGCCATATCCTTTGGTTGCATAGTAGTTCTCCCAATTACCACCGGTTAGATTAAAACCTGCATGACTTTGTGCTTCAATTTTTTCAATTTGATTCAGCGTTTGCTTAGCCAAAGCCTTATCTGCTGCCGTGGTCAAATTATTAAAATATTCGGCTCTAACTGCGGGCCAGGGATATTGTGCTGCAGTTTGATATTTTCCCGGAACAGTTGCAAGATCGTTTGAAGTTTTGCAATCCTGGGCAAAAGCACCATGAATATGAAAAAGAGCCATAAGCGTTATAATCATTATCTTTTTGGTCATGATTACTTATTTTAGTTTGGAGTGTTTACAAAAATATTAGTGGATGTATTGCCGGATATTAAGCTCATCCTGCCATCCACGCCAATTTCTATGCCCTTGTCGCTGAGTTGAGCATCACCCATGCCGGGTTGATTTTTATCTCCACCATTCGCATCCTTAATGTGTTCATCAAATCTGTCTATGATGTTTGATTTTACTTCTACCGATGCTTTTCCTGTTACATACACATCTTCTACACCACGGCCAGTAAACTCTACACCAACACCTGCTTTAACATTGGCGCCTATTTGAATCGGGCCTTTTTTTACGGAACCGCCTATATTGATAGCAGTTGCTTCTACTGTGCCTTTTACAAAACGAGTTTTAGCATTGTTATCCATATAAAATTTGAAATCCCCATTTAGTTTGCCTGCATCAAATTCTATACGGGACCAACCACACTCCCATGTTGCTTTGCAAAAACCAAAATCCAGCGTACTAACATAACTGCAATGCATTTCATCAAAATCAGCCAGTTTATAGCGGCTTTCTTTTTTCTGTTGCGGCGTGCAATCGCCATACAGGTTGGTGGATATATACCTGGTGTTACCCAATGCACTTAGCCATTCTTTTTTAGCGGCTATTTTGGTAGCTTCAAAGGCCGAAGCATCTTGTGTGAATTGCTTCCAATACAATTCTTCGCTTAGCTTTAATCTTAATTGGTGCAGGTAATTTTTGTAGGCTTCTTCAAGCGGCTTATTGTAGGTTGCATACACCCACTCGCTGTAAATCTGCTGCACTTTGCAATTATCAAACCCAATATCTTCCCCCTTCTTAGCCAGCTCAGATTCCTGGTTGGCCTTAATGCTGTTTTCCTTTTCAATCTTTTTTCGTTGAAGCTGATCCTTTGCTGTAAAATCATTTCTTAATGAGTCAATCAAAGCTTTTGCTTTTTTAAGGCGATATGTTACACCTCCATCTTTATCCATGTCTTGCAGGTTTTTTTCGGCCACAGTTCTATATATATTTTCAGTAGTGACCGAACCTGCATTCATTTTACTGATATCAGTTGCTGTCTTATTATTAAATTTTTTATATGCCTCCGCTGCATTTTTTGCCATCGCCTGCTGGTACGGAATAAGATCTTTTCCTAATTGCAGGCTACTTTCGCTTATCTGTTGTTGAAAAGCATCCCAATCGGCTTTAACCTTTAGTTCCTCTTCATAAGAATTGGGGACATCAGGTCGCATAAAATTTTGCAAGCCCAGTGGATTAGGGTCAGGACGAAAAGGAATACGCATATCACTTCCTTTTATTTTATATCCCATCTTTCTCAGCATATTTATTTTATCTGGTGAAAAACTATACGCAAGGGAGTTCTTCATTTTTTCAATAGCAGTGCTGGTATTGCCCCTGCTTTGCTGAATCAGGCATTGGGTGTAGTTTGCCTGTGGATGATAGGCAAATGCTTTTACTACCTTATCTAATTGTGCATTGGCTTTGTCGGTTTCACCCAAATAAAACCACGCCTGCCCAAGGTTATTAAGGATGGTGGTATTGTCGGGATATTGTGTATTAAGATATTCCAGCAGTGGAATAGCTTTGTGAGGTGCGCCACTCATACTTAGCATGGCTGCAAAGTTGCTTAGCAAGTCTGCATCAGCTACGTTGTCTGTACAAGCTTTCCCTATTACCAACACTGCTAATTCCAATTGCCCTGTGGTCCATATTCCTACGGCAGCATTGCCTATTGCTTCGGGAGAAAATTTGTTGTTTTTAAAGTCGGTATAAATGCTTTGTGCTGCCTGCTTAGCATTGCCTGAAATACCTTTATCAATATACTCGTTTAATGATTTTATGTAAGACGGAAGCATTGCGGCAGTTAATGTTATTTTGGGAATGGCAGCAATAAGCTTCATGTTTTTTGAAGGTACACTATAAGCATCGCTCCCTACGGCTGCTTTAATATCGGCATCAGTATATCCGGTTGGCTTTGAAGGCACAGATGTTGACATACCCATCTGCTCCATCATCTTTTTTTGTTCGGGTGTAAGTTTATCCAACTGTTGCTGCGCCTGTTGTAACTTATCTTGTATCTCTTTGTTGGAAGTTGGGTTTTTTGACTGCGCCACAACGTTTGTTGCAAACAGCAAAGCAATAAATATGGCTAAATTGTATTTTCTCATGGATTCCTTTTTTTATTCCAATAAAAATTTCGATAAAAGTATCAGTATTCAACAGCAGAGCCAATCATTAAAAAACATGATTTTTTGAGTGGTTAGTTCAGCATCTTCCACAAGGCACTTAAATCAAAATTCTTTTCCCAATTATCGAAAAGCCTGGATGAAAAACCACGGCCTTTACCTCGTTCATATCGGAATTGCACTTCCATGAAGAGGGGTTTGGTTGTTTGGCCGTTATTGCTTTTACAATATTCTGGGTTTAGTACATACAAAGCGGTATTATAGTCATCTTCTGCATCATAAAATTTCCCCAGGTTTTCCAGGCGTTTGTTTGCATCCGATGTTCTGTTGTTTTTTTCTACAACAGCTGGTTTGTTGAGCCATTCTGATTTTTGATTGGCCAACAGCATTTTTATTTTTTCCTTTTTTGCTTCGTATATTTTTGGATAGATATTTTGGTCCTCTTCCAGAATAGCTTTCTCTTTTTTTGCCCAGTCGGCAGTATTGGTTCCAATGTCTTTGAGTTTAAGTACATTGACATACAGAAAATTTGCTTTTTCTATTTCCAGGTATTCCAACATATCTTCTAAATATTGTTTTCTACTAACGGGAACGAGTAGGGGAACTCCTGGTTTGGTGATTAGGTAGCGTCGGTCTATCCATTGATAGGAATCTGCCGAACGAGTATCATACTTATCGCCATTCATCCAGTTTTCTGTGTAGCCTTTGCCGTTAATTATTTTCAGAAAATCGGCATGGTTGTTTTTATAATCACTGGAACGATTGGCCAGCATCATAGATTCTGAAATGTATTGGGATACTTTGCTGGGATTGTTTTTTTTGTCGTTTTCAAAGTTTGGGCCGCTTTTCGCTTCTATAGGAATATCGTATCTAGATTTGCCATTAATGGTAAACTCTCCAATGCCGCCGGCTTTGGTACCTGTGGCAATGTAGGGATTAATATCTACCCGAAATACTGATCTGTATTCATCTACAATTTTAGTAACATGTTCTTTTACATTACATACAAATTGATAAACTCCTAACTGGTACCCATACCTGGCATAAACAGTTTTTCCATAATCACTATTGCCCCATCTTGCAAAACTTACCCTGGCAACACAGCCCGTCAAAATAAAATCTTTACGGCTTGCTTCTTCCAGCTTTTCAATGGCAATGAGGTTTTTCATCATGGCAGCCTTTTCAGTAGCTGTGCCTTTTAAAACGATGGGGCCATATTCAGGATTGGTATGATTGGTGTAAATGCCGGCAACAGCATCCGAGGTTTCATTGCAGGGAGTTAGTGGATCGGTAATTTTTTTTATTTGCGAAAAGCAAATGGAATGTGCAAATAGAAATAATAAAATGCTGATAGTATTTTTCACTGTTTTATATTTTAATTAGCTGTTTGTATTAATTTTTTAGGGCATTAAAAATTAGGCACTGTTACTGACCAGGGCTGACCTGTCTTTGAATCAAAGCCGTTAGTTGTACTATTAAGCAACTTCCCGTTTATATCATAATTATAATAAACCCAGCAAATTCGCTGTGGCTTTAGAGAAACGGTTGTTGCCATTACATTGCTGCAAGCTCTTGTATCGTTACAGGTAATTACCTGTGCATTTTCAAAATAGATTTTATATTTTATTTTGTTGTAGCCCTGGTTGTATGGGTTTTTCTCCAATACATCAATCTGGCCCTGATTAATATTTTTTCCAATTTGAGTATGTGCTATAAAATCTGCACTGGCAGAGCAGGGTGAAAATTTGAAATTGACTGTTGTATTTTGATTTTGCCCGTTGGTACTAACTTCAATAATCTCCACTTGTTTTTCGTACATTCTGTAAGTAGAGTTTCCAACAAATTTGGTTGGATTAATACTACCCAAAAATTTTCCGAAGGTCAGGTTTTGGCTATTACCATAAAATGAAAATAAAATGGATGCCATAATAATTGATAATCCTTTTTTCATTGTTTGTTATATTAAATTATTATTTTAAAAAATCGCTTCCAAAAGGTGTAAAGCCAGGCCCAGATGAGTTGAAACCGCCCCTTACACTTATTTCTGCCGAACCTAATTCGGCACTTGCACTGCCGCCCATTGGGCCACTTAATCCTGCACCTGCTGCACCTTTCACTATTAAATCAACAGGGTTTAAATTGCCGTCAAATTTTACGGTAGTTTCCACCGATGCACCAATGGAACCTTTAATGTTGCCCATTTTAAATTCTTTATCCTTGCCTGCTTTTACTGAAATGCTATGCTCGGTGTATTCACAGGTTACAGGGTCTGTACTGGCTTCATATTTAAATGACTCGGCTTTAAAATCGGCATATACCGACCATCCTTCACAATTCATTTTTGCACCCATTACCATTGCATCAAATCCAAAGTCAACTTCGCAATGTTCTCTTTCCCAGTCATGTATTTTTCCCCTATAATTATTGGCTTTTAAATAATCCTCACAGGGTTTCGATAGCCCTCCATCCACATGTGTTGGAAAAAGATGGTAAGCAAGATCGTACAGGTTTTTTAAATAGCTAACATAATATGCGTAGTTAACTGCAGTAGGGTCTTGCATGGACTGCATGACTATGGTATTCCAAAAAAGATATTCCTGCAAACGCTGGTTCAGCAGGTCTTCCATATTGTGGATATACTGATTATTGATTTCGGCAGATTTGCTCAACCATTTATTTTGCCTTGCAATTTTCAGTTCGCAAAGTTCTTTTTCAATTTCAACAGCACGTGCATTGGCTGCATCCTGGCCTTCACCATCTTTAAGTTTACTTTTTTCAATTGTCAATGCAGATATCTTATTATCATAATCAGTTTTCAAGCCCTGTTTCAGTTCATTCTCTGCTTGTAACCGTTTTTCTGTTTCGGTTTTCATACGGTTGTAATACGATTTGCTGAATTTCGGATTGTCAATACTGGACAACATAACGGCTCCCTGTGCCAAAAAAGGATTTTTAAGCGAAGCTTTCATATCCTGCATAGATTTTTCAAATCCCGGCTTACCGGCATTGGCCATTACTTGCTGCATTTGCGCCATTTTTTTTGTAGCATTTGCCTGCACCTGGTTTTCGTATTGTTTGTTTAACTGCTGCTGAGTTTTGTAAGTTGCATTGATGGTGGCATCAAAATCTCTGAAATAGGTTTCCACCTCATTGTCTCTTTCCACTGCTTCTTCATACGAAGCCGGAATAGCGGGTACAATAAAGCGTTTGGTAACACTATGGTCTTTATAAAATTGCTTAAAGCGGTTGCGAATTGCTTCAGACAAATCTATGTCGGGGGCTACCTGGCTTAATAAATTGATGGCTTCTGAAGTAGCGCCACCATTGGCTATTGCTTTTTCAAGATAACTGGCGCAGAGTGTTTGGTTTCCCTGCTTATGTGCAATCAGCGCCATTGATCGGTACGCTTCTGATTGTGTGGAGTCTTTGGCAACCGCAAATGAGAACAGCGACTGTGCTTTTTCTACATTTCCAAGACTCAGATATGCCTGCCCTACATTATTCAGGAGTGTGCCGCTTTGTGGTACAAATTTTTGTGTGTATAAAAGTAAAGGCAATGCTTTATGTGCATATCCTGAAATGATGAGCAATGCACCTAAATTATTGATAGATACAAAATCATCAGGACTGCTGATACAGGCATTCAGCAAAAGATACATGGTTTTATCAAACTCGTTGTGTGTCCAAAATACCATGGCGTATTTTCCTGTTTCAGCGCCTTTGTTCAGTAGGCTTTGCACTGCTTTTTTATGTTCCGGTTTCATTGCAGATTCTGTTTGCGAAAAAATCGGTTTCAGATAAGCGATGAGCTGTTCTTTTGATTGAGGTGTTGCGGCAATTTTGAGCGTAGAAGGTTTATCCGGTATGATGTTTGGATCGGTGGTTCGCTGCAATACAGGTTTGCTATTGGAATTATAGTTCAATTCCTGTTGAGCATTTTGCATAGCTTTATTTGCTCCCATTTTCTCCATCATGTCGTCAAACTGTTTCCTGGTCTCCGGTGTCATGGCTGCCTTTGCAGCATCTAATTTTTTTTGAGCCTCTATCATCTTTTTCTTATCTGCTTCATATTGTTCTTTGGTAGGTTTTTGTGCAAAAGTGAAACCTATTGCCATACTGAGTAAAAGCAGGACTGTTATCTTTTTCATTATTTAAGAAGTTTGTTCTGTAAAAGTAGATGCCTGTAAGAGGTTGAGCAATCATTAAAAAAGATGATTTTTTTCATTGCCCACGGTTTAAACCGTGGGCAATGGAGAACATCCACACACAAACCGTTTTAACGGTTTAGTTATATTTGAATAAACAATTATCCGCCATGCCACATTCATTCGTGAAAATTTGGATTCATGCCATTTGGGCTACAAAAGAACGGGCACCATTAATTCATCCATCTGTGGAAGAAAATATTCACAACCACATGCGTAAAGAATTTATTGATAGCGGTTGCCCTGTAAGAATTATTAACGGAATGCCGGAGCATGTGCATTGCCTGTTTTTATTAAGTCCTCAAAAATCTATTGCTGACGTAATTAAACAGGTAAAGGGAGGCACTTCACATTTTGTAAACGAACAAAACCTGATTGCAGAAAAATTTTCGTGGCAAACTGGGTATGCTGCCTATTCTGTTTGTGAATCACAGTTGGAAAAAGTTTTCAATTATATAAAGAATCAGAAATCTCACCATGCGCAAAAATCATTTCAAAAAGAGTACGATGGTTTTTTGAAGATTTATGGATTTGATGCCAGCGAATAAATGTTGGGGATAAAACAAAATGGTTAAAACCATTTGTTGCAAATTCCCGGATATCCCATAGCCCACGGTTTTCCATAGCCCATGGTTTCCCATAACCCATGGTTTCCCATAACCCATGGTTTCCCATAACCCATGGTTTAAACATAACCCATGGATTAAACATAACCCATGGTTTTCCATAACCCACGGTTTAAACCGTGGGCTATGGAAAACATCCTCATACACAAACCGTTTTAACGGTTTGATTATTCTATTTCGTTGCTGTTGCCTGAATGTAAACATTCCCCAGGTAAATATCTTTTTGGCCACAATACCAACCGATTTTTGTAAAACGGACGCCAGCGGGTAATACAGAATTATCTATTGCTATTTGCTTACCATTTACTGATACTGCAATCGCCGGCCCCTGCACCGAAATACTTACATGAGCTGCCTCACCTGACTTAAGGTTGGCAACATGGAAATCCTGGATTTTTTCGTCAATACCTTTCTTCATAAAGCGCTTATTCGTTTCTGCTTCTCCACTCAATGCCAATAAAAAATCAAAACCATTTCTGTTGATGTCATTCATATCAATATAGTTTTCTGTGCTGAGGCGTATGTAAAATGAGCTGCGTTTGTTGGGAATATTTTTACCGAAATAGACATCATAGTTAACGGTAAAATTTGCCGGGAGCTGTTTTTTTAAATCGGGATAAAAAGTAAACTTTTCGGGAATATAAATCCATTTAGCGCTTTGCCCATCCGGAGAGCAGACGGAAGCATTTTCAAAACTATGTCCGCCGTTCCTATAGGAATGCCAATTTTTTACAGAAAGTGGCCCAGCGCCGTAGCCTTCAAAATCTTCATACAAAATAGTATTCGGGTCTTTTTCTTTAGCGGCAGTGGCTGAAGAAACCACCATCTTTGATGACATATTATTTCCTGTTGTTCTTGCAGGCTTATTGATAGCAGTATAGATCATGGTTTTTCTTGCATCGGGCTGTGCAAGCCATTTTGCCACAAAATCAAAATTGAAATTGTTCAACATTTCATAGACCATGTGTTGTTCTCCGGTTCCAAATTTTGTATCAAATTTTGCCGTTGTGCCAATGAAATCAGTTTGCGGCGTTAAATTAAAATACAACCAAAGTGGATTATCGCTTTTTGATTGATCGATCGTTTGCTTAGTAGTGGTTACTAAAATATAATATTCCGGAAAAGTTTTATTTGGGGGATCTGCATTTATAATATCTGAAGGATTCAGAATGGCATGGCCATTATCATCTCTTATTAAATTACCAAAGGCTGTATTACTCTTTAGTTTTGCAACCTGATTATAATAAGGTTTTAATTTTTCAATTGCTTTATTAATTTCAGGTGCCTGGTATGGATTTTTTTGAAGAATGGAAGGATAGTCCGTTAATTGTTGCTGAATGAAAGCAATGGCATCTTTTACCAGCACCGGCTTAAAAGGCCATTCGCCGTTTTTGACAACTACAATCCCAATCTTATTAAATTGCGCCCCATTGTTGTGATAATGATCAAGATAGGTGCGGTAAGGATAAACAGCAGATTGAATTTTTTTATCAATCCCTTCTTTTTGCAATTGTGCATCATCATCGCCCGAACTAAAGCTTGCATTCTCTGCAAAAAAGTATAAACCACCGGGATTGAACCCCTTCACATACACACCGGGAAATTCATTAAAGCCAGCTGTTAATTTTTGACCCTGTTCGCAACAGTGAAGGTTAATTTTGCCATTTACAAAATGAGCCTCATAACCTAAAAAGGTAGCACCATAGCTCTGCAACGGGCCATTTTTATCTACATCCCAACGACTATCGTTTTTTGCAATCGTACGCATCACCAATCCACGAGGCAGGTACGATTGTTCAATCCAATTTATGAGCATATCCGAAGCCTGTTGTTGCCAAACGGTGTAGGTAGCCCCATTGGCAAATTCGCTTTTGATAGGCTTATACACTGCCTTTGGGTTGATCTGGTTAACGATATACTGCCAGCCGACAACAGAGTCGCGGTTAAGTTCCATATCGCTTTGGGCATACATTGCAAATGTTCCCAAAACAAATAAAATGATGAGCGCAAATTTTTTCATTATTACAATTTTTCATTGTAAAAGTAATGGGCAGGCAGTGCCAGGGAAATCATTAAAAAAGATGATTTTTTCCATAACCCACGGTTTAAACCGTGGGTTATGGAAAAACCGTGGGTTATGGTGAAACGCCACACACACTCCGTTTTAACGGTTTGATTCACTATGAAAAAAATCATTAAAAAAGATGAGGAATAGTGATGAAAACGATTACTTAATTTGCAGATATTTTTTCATTATGAAGAAAGCCGTTTCTTTACTGCTAGTAATCATTTTATTCTCAACTAATTTTTCAGTATCTGCACAGGTATTGCTGAACCGGGACAGCCTGAAGCAGAAATTAACTACTTCTGCAGAAGATACTAATAAAATAAAATTGTATTACGCCTTAGCTAATCAATATTCAAAAAATGATTTAAAGGAGGCAGAAAAGTATTGCCTTCTTGGCGAAAAACTGAGTAGGAAATTGCATTATGTACAGGGTGTCCTTGATTTTTATTCAATTTACAGCACTATCCTTACTTTCCGTGGAGAAAATGACTCGGCGCTGAGTCTAGGACTTGAAGGGATTGCGTATGCAAAGGAAAATGCATCAGCAATTAATATTGGGCTCTGTTACTTTAATACCGGCATTGCATATATGAAATTAGAAAGGTATGAAGAGGCAGTGGATTGTATAGAAAATGGCAGGGATGTGTTTATTAAGAATAATATCCACCAGTATGATGGCAGTATTGCAAGTGCTTTACAACTTTTATACCATTCTATGCACCAATTCAGAAATGGAGTAACTGCCGGTTTATCAGCAATCCCTCTCCTGGACAAATTGCAAAATAAAACACCTCTTCAGGAAGTATATAACAATCTTGGACTAAACTACATTGAATTAAATTTATATGATTCTGCCAGATATTTTTTAGGCAAGGCATCGGCGCTTTATGCACAAACAGGTGAAACTGAAATTGAAATAACTACCTTTCTTAATTATGCATTAATCTCTCTGAAAATTCAACAGCCTGATAGTATTTTGCATTATGCCACAAAGGCGCTGGAGTTGTCTCGTAAATACAATGCTTCAGAATATAAAGGCCTGGCGCAGTATGGGCTGGCATATTATTATCTTTTGATAAAAGATTATAGAAAATCTGGCCTTTATGCAGACTCTGCCCTGGCTCTGGCTAACGCCAATAATATGAACGATTTGAGGCAGAAGCTTTATGCCGTTTATTCGGGGTTGTACTATGCCAGACAGGATATAAAAAATGGGTATGAATATTTTAATCGCTATGAACTGCTTTCAGATAGTATGCTGAATGAAACTATTGCTAAAAACACCATTATTACATCACGAAAATTTGAAACAGAAAGAAAGGAAAATCAAATTAAACTACAGCAGTCTCAACTTTCACAAAAAACAAACCTGATCTATTTCTTAATTGCCGGAGTTATTTCGCTATTAATTATTTCTTTCTTAATTTTTAGAAACTACAGCAACCGCCAAAAACTGCAACAAGCCAAAATAGATGAATTAGAAACAGAAAAACAATTAACTGCCACAGAAGCCGTGCTGAAAGGTGAAGAGCAGGAGCGAACACGGCTTGCCAAAGACCTGCATGATGGACTGGGCGGTATGCTGAGTGGTATAAAATTTTCATTAAGCAATATGAAAGAAAATCTAATCATGACACCTGATAATGCACAGGCGTTTGAACGCAGCATTGATATGCTGGACAGTTCGATCAGTGAAATGCGCCGTGTAGCTCATAACATGATGCCCGAAATATTGGTAAAGTATGGACTTGATACTGCTCTGAAAGAATATTGCGATGAAATAGACAGAAGCGGTGTGCTGCATGTAAACTATCATTCACTGAATATGAATAACACAGCGTTTGAGCAAACTACATCCGTAGCCATCTACCGTGTAGTGCAAGAGCTGGTAAATAATGCCATAAAACATGCCGCCGCAAAAAATGTGTTAGTACAGTTACACCATTTACAAAAAGAAAAGCAATTGAGTGTTACCGTAGAAGATGATGGTAATGGTTTTGATACAGCTATTTTATCTTCTGCAAAAGGAATAGGCTGGAGCAATATTCAAAACAGGGTGGAATTTTTAAAAGGAAAAATGGATATTGCATCATCTCCCGGAAAAGGTACTTCTGTATTGATTGAATTAAATATTTAAGTTTACACTATTGATGCATGTATGAAAATAAAATTATTTATTGTAGATGATCATTACATGGTAATTGAAGGCATTTATTCATTATTGCAACACGAAAGCAATATTGATTGGATGGGTCATGCTACCAATGCTGCATCATGCCTGGCTTTTTTGAAACTACAACAGCCTGATGTGCTATTGATGGATATTAGTTTGCCGGATGTAAATGGCACTGAATTGTGCAAACAGGTAAATACTTTGTATCCTGCCATTTGTATTTTGGGGCTTAGTACATTCAATCAGCAGCCGGTTATTCGCAATATGATGGACAATGGCGCTTTAGGATACCTGTTGAAAAATGCCACTAAAGAAGAAATACTAAAAGCGATATCTGAAGTAATGAATGGCAAAAATTATTTTAGTAAAGAGGCGGAATTGTCTCTTAGAAACAAAGAAGCAGGTGTGCCGGTAATTACAAGGCGTGAAAGTGAAGTACTATCACTCATTGCAGAAGGCTTTACCAATAGCGAAATAGCAGAGAAACTCTTCATCAGCATACCCACCATCAATACCCATAGAAAAAGTTTATTAGAAAAATTTGAAGTAAAAAATACTGCCACGTTAATAGGAAAGGCAATAAAATTGGGATTGATTTAAAATGCTGATGCGCTAATAACATCCATTATTCCAATTGCTTGAAATCTGCTAAAAAATATTTAAGGATTCAACTTAAAACTACAACCACGGTAGAGTACTCTTCCATTCAAAAGCAATACACCGTAATTGCCCAAAGGGAGAGAGCCTGGGCTTATCTCAAAGCTTGCCTAATAAGGAAACAAACCGGCTAAGCCCAAAGCTTGCTTATGGCTATACTCTGCACTACCATTTACCACTATTATTGTAATATCACTTTTCTTCGTTATGAAAATAATTACTGAAAAACAGCATTTGATATTGAATAGAATTTCCCCAATAATTTTGTGTATGCCCCCCGGGTCTTGTTGTGAAATCGTGAGGAATATTTCTTTCCAGTAACTTTTTGTGGAGGGCTACATTTACTCCATAAAAGAAATCTTCAGTACCGCAATCAAAGGTAATGGCGAGCGAACCGGGAGTGAGCAGATAAACGAGATTAATGTCGGTATTTTTCTCCCAGTTTTCAGGATGGTCTTTGTAGTTTCCCAGTGTTTTGCTGATATCCCATTTAAGTGGAAAAGGCCGTATATCCACACCTCCGCTCATGCTGCCCACCGCACCAAAAACATCCTGGTGCCGAAATGCAATATAGAATGCACCATGGCCGCCCATACTCAATCCGCTGATGGCTCTTCCTGTTCGTGATGGGTTGGTATGATAATGAGAGTCCACATATTTTATCAATTCTGTGGAAACATAAGTTTCATAACGGAAAGAAGAATCAATCGGGCTATCAAAGTACCAGCTAGAATAATTTCCATCGGGGCAAACGATAATAACACCGTACTCGTCGCATAATTTTTTTATAACAGGCATGCCTTCTACCCACGAAGCATAATTGCCACTGTATCCATTTAAAAGATACACTACGTTATAAATATGTTGGGTAGAATAATTATTTGGAGTAATCACCACTGCTTTGATATTTTTTTTCATAGATGCGCTGTAAGTAACTACTGTATCTACTTTGGATGCAAGCAATACCCGGGGCATCATCAGGCAAATTGTAAAACAAATTAGCAGGTAAAAATATTTTTTGTTCATTTTATTTTGTTCGGGTTTGTTGTTAATAGAATTTATGTTTTGGTTTTTTGAATTTTGACATGATGATGTACATTTAAATATTCTAGTGAAGGTAAATTTACTGGATTTTTTGGAGGTAGGATTGTGTATTGTTTTACAGGAAGATTGAGTTTGCTCAATCAATAATAAATTTATAATACATTTTTTTTGTATAAAATAGTTTTTATTTTTGGTTAAACTACCAATTCCGTTGATCTGAAATCTAATTTTCAATTCAATACATCTAAAAGCAAAATATCTGGCCTGGGTTTTTGTATTAATGTTGGACAATAGTAAGTATTTATCGAAATAAAGGAGGACATACTAACATCGCTAAAGAGTAATTTTAATGAATTTTGTAACATAGAATGAGAAATTTGCTACACTTGTTGATCGGGGGTTATACATGAAAGATAGAAAGATAGTGTGATAAAAGTTCCATAAAACCTTGAAGGTTTTAGGAAACCTTCAAGGTTTAATTTTTCAAAAACCTTCAAGGTTTAATTCCAAAAAGTACTGTTCGTCAACAAAAAATAAATTACAATGAAACTGAAATTAAGATCTTTCCTATTGCTTTTAATGCTTCTTATTTTTTCTGCATCTCATGCTCAAAAAGCATATAAAACAAAAAATGTGGTAATTATTTTAATAGATGGTTATCGCTGGGAGGAGCTTTTTAAAGGAGCTGATTTTAATTTACTGAACAATAAAAAATTTAATACCAATGATTCGTTGCAGCGTATAAAAAAATATTGGTCAGAGGACTTGAACGAACGCCGTAAGAAACTAATGCCTTTTACATGGAACTATATTGCTGCACATGGGCAGTTATATGGTAACAGGGAATGGGGGAATGAGGTAAGTGTAAGAAATCCTTATTGGATTTCTTACCCTGGCCGTGCAGAAGTGTTAAGCGGCTTTGTTGATGATGCAATTAATTCCAACAGCTATCCAAATAATCCTAACCCAAACCTCTTGGAGTTTTTAAATAAGAAAAACGGCTTTAAAAATAAAGTGGCAACCTTTGCTTGTTGGCGTGCTACAGGAAGGTGCCTTAACCCGGAAAAATATGGATTGATGGTGAATGTTCCGTGGCAGGATATTAAATCAGATCATTTAACTGAAACGGAAAGGCTGGCAAATGAAATGCAGCATTATGTTCCCCACATTTTTGGAGATGATGAACGCCTTGATGCCAATGTATATGCTTTGGCAAAAGCGTATATACTTGCCCATCATCCCAAAGTGACCTACATTGATTTTGGTGATACGGATGAATATGCACATGATGGGAAGTATGACAAGTACCTGGATGATATTTATAATTTGGACTCGATGATTGCAAACCTTTGGGAGATGATGAAAAAAGATCCTTTTTATAAAGACAACACCAGCTTTTTTATTGTACCTGATCATGGCAGGGGAATAGGTGATGAATGGACAGATCATGGTTCAAGCACTCCACATTCCAATGAAACATGGTTTATGGTTTTGGGGCCTGACACTAAACCGTTGGGAGAGATGAAAGCGAAAGAACAGATTTTTCAAACACAGTATGCATCCACCATTGCCGCTCTTTTAGGATTTGATTACAAACTAACCGCATATGCAACAGGAGAAGCAATTGGAACTGTGATGAATAAATAAAGTAAAGCTTTCAAAATAATTTTCTTAATGCCGATCCAAATTACTCTTGGCTTACAACAATTATATCATGCAAAAATATTATTTAAACCTTGAAGGTTTTGAAAAACCTTCAAGGTTTAATTCCGGGTTTTGAAAAACCTTCAAGGTTTAAATCCATTATGGTTTATACACGACTCTTACGGTATAATAACCGTACACTATTGCCGATGCTTCACTGGGATTTATTTTTGTTGCATCGTAACGTTTATCCTGAAGCGTGGTTCCATTATTTTGTATTTCCAAAGGAAAATCAATATAAAGTGCAGGAGCAACACCGGCTGTTTCTCCTAAGTTCATTCCTTTAGTTGCGAGGTCCTGCATTTTTTTCATGACAGCGAGATTGGCTGGATTGCGGCCATTTCCCATTTGCTGCTGCAATGCTTTCATTTGTTCAACCAGTTTTTTCCCTTCGGCTTCCATTTGCGATGCTCCTTCTTGTGCTTTTCCTGATTTCGCCATTTCCTGCATCTTATTTTTATCCCGAAATACATTGTCGGTGCTGTTGATTCCGGATGATACCGGCGGGCCATAAGGCATTTTCCATTTGCCTGCAGAGGGATTGGGGTCGGCAATAAAACCTGATAGTAAAATACTGTCTTGCCCCGGGTGGCAATAATCCATTTTTAATCCATACATCGTTGTATAATATTTTTTGGTGCCGGTATAAATTGGTCTTATACCCGGCGCTACAATTTCATTGGTCAATAAATCACAGCTTATATTCTGTGTGTTTTTTTTGAGGGGGAAACCAATCCCGTCAATTCCATCTACAACTACCCAGCGATAACAAGAATCATCTGCATAATTAAATATAGGAGCAATTTTTTCATCTCCTTTTAAATGAGCCAGTACATACCCATTATTTCTGCCAAGCTTTACATCCATTTCAATTTGTAAATGAAAACTATTTAACAGCTTCATTATTTTTTGTAAGAAATCTGACTCAGGGCTTCCAAGAAGTTGGTGTTCTCTTTCAAGCCCCATTAAAAACGGAATATTGGCTAACTGCGACCAGTCATGTTCCTGAAATAATTTAGTGGAATAAAATTCAAGGGTTTTTTCAATAAGGGCTGCACATGCTGCCAGGTCTCCATTTTCATCAACATTGAATCCCATCAGCTCTGTATCTCTCATAATAGTTGTAAGTGTTTTGATTACCGTTGGTGCTGTTTTGATATTGTTTTTATAATCTTTAATTAGTTTTTTTGCCCGGCTATACAATCTCTGCACCAAAAAAAGAATGGCTTTATTTAATTGGTAATCGTCAATATAAGAGCATACACCGTTCTGCTTTTTACTAAAGTCTCTTTGTATTTCTTCTGCCATATCATTATTCTTAGATACATTAGCTGCAGTTCCTGTAAAATCTTCACCTACGCCAAGTTTCATAAGATGCTTTTCAATTTCCAATGCATCATTCATCAAATCAGCTTCAGGTTTTATAAACTTTTCTACATAATCATCTGTTTGCTTATGATGTTGCTTCACCAAGTTGGTATCGCAGGCGATGCATTGATAGTCAAATTCAGGAGGAGCAGGGTTTTGCAGATCTGATTCTTTATCTTTTTTATGTGCCTGGTAGAAAGATATGATAGCATCATATTTCGGTTTTATTTCATTGCACCAGCTTGCAAGGCCATTTGCAAAATTTTGGAGACCGTTAGATTGTTGCTGCTGGTTGCTTTGAGAGTTTAATATATCAGTTTTAGCATTGATTTTTTCTTCTTCCCAATTTTGTTTTAGATCCTCCAGTTCAGGCTTCACCACTTCAGCTAAATGATTTCCCCATTGATTAATGGTGTTGCCTGCAGCATTCAACTGATCTTCGAAATTTTTTAAATTATTTAAACCATCATCAATTTTTTTATTCCATGCATCTGTCTGTGCAGAAGATAAAAGCGCCTGCCCATCATCTGTTACGGTAATATTACTACTGCCGCCACCCACATTATAAATCATGCCACCTTCGGTAGAATCCGTATAACTTTTTGTCACAAAAACATTTTTTGATTTCCAATATCCGGTAAACCAAAGGAAATTGGTTTGTTGGGAAGATGTATCTTTTTTATTTCGAAAATTTTGAGAATGTGCCGATGTAATTATCATCTGGCTGAATAAAAGAGTAGGCAATATCGTTTTTAAAGAAATCATTTTTTTTGTTTATTATTTTGTAAACCTTGAAGGTTTTTGGAAACCTTCAAGGTTTTATTCCAATCATTGCATTAATGTCGTTCCAGTTGATTGTATGGATTACCGCACTTACCTTATCCGGCCTTCCTTCTATTTGTAAGGCTAAATTTTGCAACACATCGCATTTTAGTTGCCTTGTTGAACCTATTACGGCTGCTTTATTGATAAAACTTTTTTCAAATGATGGACGATAATTGTTATAACCATCTTTTGCCTGAAAATTTCCAAACATAATGGTTGCTATTGATGCGGGGCTATTAAACACTTCTTCGCTGTTTAATTTATAAGAATTCAAGCCCGGCAATTTTTTATTGATTAATAAACCGGCATAAGATGCACCGGGAACCTTTAATGAATATTGTGGGATGAGAGAATGTTGATCGCCATCTTCCAGACCGGATTTTACGATATAAGGATTGATGAGGAAATGAACAAGTACAATGGAACTTCCTGCAAATGTTGCAATCTGGTTGGCTTGTTCTGACTGTAAATTTTTTATAGACTGAGCCGGATCTGTTATTAGCTTTTCTTGCAGGTCCTTACTTTTTTTGATATATAAATTCTGTTTTTCCTGAATTTTTTTTAAACCGCTCTCATAGTTTTGGATTCCTGTTTTATTATTCATCTTCAAGTCCTGCATATATTGCTGCTGATGGCCTTCTATGTAATTAGTCATTTGTTGTGCATAATAGTTGGCAGAATCGCTGTAAGTTTCTAATGACGGATTTTGATCAACTGATTTCATTTGATTGCTATATTCATCGACACCATTTTGCATTTTATTTTTAAAATCAGCAAACCAGTTTCTCCAGGCGATCAGGGAATCATTGTTCACTACTATCATATAAGTGATGTTATATGACCGGGGAGGCCTTTTCTCATAAGGCGTTTTTTCCCAATCATCATAACTGATAAAAATAAATGGCGCCCCATCATAAGCAGATTCTGAAATCTCATAAAACTGCCACTTGTTTTGATTTGCCATGGACTGAAGAATACGGTTAGCATCCTGAGACATTTTTTTCTCAAATTTTAACTCCTGCTCTATTGCTACATTATCTTTCATCCGGTCTGCCCAATTATTTGCCTGGGATAAATCTGTTTCATTGGGGCAGGGAGCAGGAAAATAATTACAGGGTAAATCCTGAGCTATACTTTTAAATGTAATGAACAATAAAAAAGAAATAAACTTAAGCGGCATAAGTATTTTTATTTTTCTTTTAATACAAAACAAATTGGAAAGCAGTATCTATGAGCTTTCTGCAATTAGTTACATGGTTCGGGTAAGTGACCGTTGTTAATATTTGTCAGATCTGCATATTCTTTAGCGGTATCTTTAATAACATTACTTACTATTCCAAGTATTGACGACATTGATATTAGAGCTTGTTGCTGCAGTGATACTGCTCTTTGTTTATAAGCCGGAATAGTAAGAGCATCGCCATATTGGCTATCGCTTTCGGCCTTATCAATCACTGCAAGATCATTTTTAATATCGGGCAGATATTTTTGAATTAGTGTATTTAGCTTTTGAATGTACTGGTCTGCCGCGACCACTCTTTGGTTATAAAAAGTAGAATATTTAGTTTTTATACAATCGCATTTTGGTAAAGCAATATCAGCGCCCTGCACTTTGAACTCCTCACATTTACCAGTAAGTTTTACTTTCTTGTACTCCTGCTGCAACTCGCCATCCAATTGCAAAACCTTTGAATTTAATTCAGAAATTAGTAAATTTATTTTCATTCCGGCATCTTCTGCTTTACCAAATTCTTTTATCAGGGATATATTGTTTGTTTGAATAGTATTAGTGGGATGCTGCTTTGCCATTTTCATTGCCTGCTCGGGTGTCATGTTTTTCATTTCTTCCATTTGTGCTGCCGACGGCATTGAAGTTGCTGTACTACTGTAGGAATTATTCATAGAGGCTGACCCTAATTGAGTCATGTCGTTGGTTACCGTTTGCTGCAATTTGTTCACTTCATCACCTGCATCTTTTACAGAAATAAGTCCGTTATCCGGGTCTGTTTCTTTTGTACACAATTGAAAACTTTCTTGCGAACTTGCAGGGGAATGAACCTTTTCCAATAAAGCATTTACAGGTATGGCTAGCGCTTTTTGCGCATAAATGAAAATTTCTGCATTTAACATTAATATTAGTGTCAGGATAATTTTAATTTTCATATTTCAACTTTGACTTTAAGAAAAACGGTAATCAATATTTTTTTATAAACCTTGAAGGTTTCCAAAAACCTTTTCCCAAAACCTTGAAGGTTTTCAAAAACCTTTTCCCAAAACCTTGAAGGTTTTCATAAACCTTCAAGGTTTTATTCCGGTTTCCAAAAACCTTCAAGGTTTTAATTTTTTACAAACTCCACCCGCCGGTTATTGGCTTTTCCTTCCAATGTGTTATTATCACTAATCGGTTTGGTATCACCAAAGCCTTTTGACGTTAATCTTGAAGCATCAATTCCCATTTTTATTAATTGATCTTTTACGGCATCTGCTCTTTGTTGTGATAAGGTCAAATTATGCCCTGCTGTACCAGTGTTATCTGTATGGCCATCCACTTCAAATTTTATATCGGGATTATCAGTCATTACTTTTACAATCATATTCAATGTGCCCATACTTTCTGGTTTGATAGTGGCTTTATCAATATCGAAGTTGATGCCATGAGTTACAATTTTTGCTTCAGTAAATTTTTTTCCAAGCATATTCATGTTTCCGCCTTCGGCAATTCTGATATTTTTAAAGATAATCGGGTTAGTGGGGTCTCCAATACCACCAAATTCCACATAGCCGGGAGCGATGCCTGAGTTAGGAACTACCAACACACGAAACTGATCAACATATACTTTAATTTGTTTGTTTTTATAGGCAATGGCAATGTGATGCCATTTATTTTTATAGTTGTCATCTTGAATTTCGGAAGGTAAGTTCCCGTTTAATGTTTTATCATCTGCAAAACTGCAGGTAGCCTCGTCCTTAGTTACCTGCACACTTCCAATATTTTCTCCCGAGGCATCATTCAAAAATGTAATTAAACCATAGGCTCCATTATTCGGATTATACGTATCATATTCAATGGTAAAACTATTTCCGAGATATGATTTGTTTTTAATAAGCGGAGTAACTTTGCAATAATTTCCATCTGTAAGATTAAAGCACTCAGTTCCGGCAATATTATTCAAAATACCCTGACCTTTCTGCAATTCCCAATGACTGGGAAATTCTCCATCCTGATCGCCTGTGAAATTGTCTTCAAACATAACCGTATCGCCAGGCACAAAATCATAATTCTGATAGCTTTTTATAGAAGGTGTAGAAGCGGTCGGATTATTATCCGAAGCATTATAGTCTGTATGAGTACTGTTTGTTTGTTGCTGATTATTACCTGTATCATTATTTTTTTTCTTTTTCTTAAAAAGGCCCTTTATACCATTCTCCATTTTATCTACAGCAGAGTTGGCGCCATTTTCAATATTGTTGTTGGCAGCATTGGAGGTTGCATTTTTAGTTGCAGATACAGGGCTTTCAATTTGTGCCTTTACCGTTTTCATACAAATAAATACGGCAAGGATTAAAGCAAACTTTTTCATAATAAATAATTTCTGATAAAGTTGTTATTTTCCCTGATTAAAGTCAATCACAAAAAAGTGTGAGAAAAGGCTTGTCGTTTTTAAGAATAAATAGTTTAATTGTATTCAGCGTCTGCCGAATACTTTATTAAGGGCTTCTGTGCGGCTTTGTACCTGTAGCTTTTCATAAATATTACGAACATGGCTTCGAATGGTTTCTACGCTTACTTTCATATCATCTGCTATTTCTTTATAGCGTAACCCTTTGGCTAGGGCTTTGAGTACTTCTTTTTCCTTTGGAGTGAGGATATCCGTTTCTTCTATAGAATCTTTTTTTTGAAACGAAGCAATTACTTTTCTGGCTATCTGACTGCTCATGGGCGAACCACCATTATACACTTCAATAATGGCGTCCAGTATTTTTGAGGGAGCAGTTTTCTTTAGCAAATACCCACTGGCTCCGGCTTTTAATGATTCAAATATATTATCATCATCTTCATACACAGTACTCATTATAAACTGGGTTTGCGGACAAAGTGTTTTTAATTTTTTTACTGCTTCAATGCCATTGATGCCCGGCAAATGAATATCCATCAAAGCTACATCCGCAGAGAGCAAGGGCAGTTCTGCAATGGCCGACTCTCCGTTAGCAAAAGTTTTTGGGCAGATAAAACCTTCGCTTGTATTTATCAGCATTTGCAATCCTTCCCGGATTTCTTTAATGTCTTCTATAATTATTACACAAATCATTTTTTCAAATGTAATTATTGATACATCAGCATATCATCACAAAAAAGTGTTAGACACAAACGGTTAATCTTGTTACGGTCCCTTTTCCGGGTTCGGATAGTATCTCATACTTTCCGCCAATCTGTTCCATCCGGCTTTTCATATTGATGAGCCCATTTCCAAATTCTCGGGTATGGCTCAAATCAAATCCTTTTCCATCATCAATAATGGTTATTACAACCGAGTGGGTAGCTATTTCTATTGTTAAATTTACATGATTGCACCAGGCATGTTTGCCAATATTATTGAAAGATTCTTTTACCGTTAAAAAAATATTTCTCCTTGTTTCTTCAGACAATTTAATGTCGCCAAATGTTTCAGGATAAGAAAATTTTGTTTCAATTTTAAATGGCTCAAAAAATTTCAACGCATATTCCCGGATGTAAGAAGCAAGGCTTTCAAGGGTGTCATTTCTTGGGTTTAATACCCAGATAATATCCTGCAGACTATCAACCAATTCTCTTGAAGATTGAGAAATATTTTCTAATTGTTGTCTGGCTTTTTCAGGTTCATTCATTTGTTTTTTTACCACTTCGCTCATAATGGCAATTTTGGTAAGCCCACTGCCGAGATCATCATGCATGTCTTTGCTGATACGGTTTCGCTCTTTTTCTACAGCCTGCTCTTTCTCCATCTGGATTAGCTGTTTTCTTAATTTTTTTTGTGAAAGATACCGAATAATGAATCCAAAAAGAGCAATCAATAATAAAGATACTAATACTATAAACCATGTGGTTTTCCAGAATGGCGGAGAAATTTCAAATGGGATGGTAATAATGTTTGGCGCCATTACCCCATTGGCACTCGCAGCTTTTAATTGTACCGTATATTTCCCCGGAGAAAGATTGGCATATTGTACTTCGCCGCAGTTACCTATATATCGCCATCCGGAGTCAATGCCTTTTAGCTTGCAGAAATATTCATTATGCAATGGATTTGAAAAATCTGGCAAAGCCCATCTAAATAAAATATTTTGTGTGTGATAGTTACACTTTAATGAAGTGGAATCATTCCATTGTGCGGGTACATCATTCAATAATATTTCCTCTAATTGCACTTGTGGAACTTCAGCAATTGCAGATAAAAATTTTTGAGGATTAAAAGAAGTGATGTAGTTATCGTTTCCAAAAAGCATGCTACCATCATTAAGACAATATAATGTTCCACTCATATCATTGCTCACCAATCCATCAGCAGTAGTAAAACGCCTAAAAGTTCCCGCAGGCTCATTGTAAACTACCAAACCATTTTTAGTACATATCCACCAATTGTTTTTTTTATCAGGGCAGATGTTATAAATTTTTTTATTTATTTCATTTGGCAGCTCGATGATTTGGAGTTTCGGGTTGTCTTCATTCCATTTTAATAATGCATTGGAAGTACAACAGTATAAAAAGCCATTCTTATAAAATATAGATTTGGAGCTCACCAGTTCCCCAATTTTATTTGCGAATGGTTTTGAAAACTTTCCGGTGAGGCGATCGTATAAAATTACTCCTTCATCAAGGTCAGTCATCCAGATATTGCCTTTTTTATCTTCTGTTACACTCGAAATCACTAGCTTTTTAGGACGGTTTGCATTCATAAGAAAATGATCCCATTCTTCATGGCATTTTCCTGTAAGGGTATCCATCGTCCATATACCTTCTCTCCACGGAAATATCCAAAGCTTCTTTCGGGAGTCCATAAAAACAGTAGTTATAAAATTTCTGGGAAGCGATGTGCTGTCATTTTTTTTATGTTGAAACCATTGGATGTGATTGGTGTGGGTATTTAATTTTGCTACTCCCAACGATGTGCCTAACCACAAATTGGTATTGTTTTGTATGATGGATAAAAGTGAAGGCGAACCACCATATTTTTTTTCTACTGTGCTTACATTTTGCAATGCTCCAAAATCTTTTTTCTTTTTCCAGTTGTTATCATAGTTTTTTAAAAAATTTTCAGAATCTCCTCCAACTAATATGGAATGGTTCCATTCTGAAAATACGATACTTTGATTACTGAAATTTGTAGGAAAAAAATGGTGCTGAAAAAACTGATGTTGCGGATTATAAATATACAAGCCCGCTGATGATGCTAACCATAACCACCCATCGGCAGATTTATAACAAGGAAAAAAATAAGGCATTTCTTTTTTGTAGGAAGGGATGCTGTAATCAATAAATTGTGAAGTAGCCGGATTGAAAGCAAGCAATGGGCCATCGAGCCATAATACATTTTTTCCTTGTGGATCCTGTGCTTCCATAATACTTTTTACCACCTCAGGGCTTTGTGGATTTGCCAGGTAATGAATTACTTTCCCTGTATTTCTGTCCAATTGCAATAAGCCAGCACCCCAACTGCCTGCCCAAATTTTTTTATTGTCACTTTCATATACATAAGTAAAAAGTTCTGCGTAATCGTCATCATTTTTCTTGCTGATTTCTTCATTGTAATGAAAAGTTTTCAGGTCAAATGACCATAAGCCATCAGCAGATGAAAGCCATAATTTGTTTTCATCTTTATCTTTAATAAGGTGGGTGAGTTTATTACAAAAAGCATTGCCGCTTTTTTTATAATTGAGATTATAATAGGGATGGAAGACAACATTTTCTGTATTAAAAAGGTATAGACCTCCGTCTGTACTGCACCAAATTTCTTTTGGCGAGGCTATATACATAGAATTGATAAATACAGAGCTGCCATAGGGGCTTTTGGGAGGAGCAAATGATTTGAATTTTTCTTTTTTCCTGTTATAACAAGAAAGCCCTTCATCGGTTCCAATCCAAATATTCCCCCATCCATCTTCTGCAAGGCTTAGAATATTATTACTGATAAGCGTGGTAGAATCATCTTGCCTGTTACGAAAAATTTTAATTGAAGATCCATCCACAAGGTTCAGCCCGTCGCTGGTGCCTACCCATACAAATCCCCGCTTGTCTTTTAGCACACATTGCACATGATTATCGCTAAGGCCGTTGGCTTCGTTGATGGAATACAACAAAATATTATTGCCGGAAGGTTGGGCATTTATTTTTCCGACAGAAAGAAAAAAATATAAAGTAATGGTTAGAAACTTATACAAAAGCTTCGATTGAAACCTGAAATTACGACAGAAAATTTTATTAGTCAGCAATGGGCTTTCTTTCCGGGAGTATATCTTGTGCCGGTAAAATGAAATTTGTATCCTTTTTTATTGATCCTTTTTTTTATTAATCTAAGCAGGCGCAGAGTACCTGTATTTTCAAAATAAAAAGGGGGATTTTTTTGTTTCTTTAAATACTATATTTAAATCTTGCCCATCATTATGAAGATTATCAACAAAGAATGCTGCAACAAAGGAGATAATATTTAAGCCCTGAAATGTAGTAACGTAGAAGGATACATGCATTATTTATTTACTACGAGGGTTTTGTCAAGCCCGTTTTTTTGCAGGTATTTTCCCAGGTCGGTATTGAGCGAAGGTTCTACTCTTGTTAAATTTATATGCCCCGTTAGTGTACTATAAGCCCGGGTGTGGCTGGTTACAAATGGCCCTTCTAAAGTGATATTGCTTCCCTGGTTAATAAAATCCAGCACATTGAGCTGTGTTACTTCCCTGCTTTCATTTGGAGGATAATCGTTTTCTATCAGCTCAGCATCCTGCATTATTATTTTGCCATCTTTTGCAATATGTACTTTTATTTTTTTAATGCCATAATATTTTACATTGTTTATCAAAAACCAGGTATGCGATAGCCCGGAATATTTTCCTTTTTCTTTGCTGATAAATACTTCGTATTGCAGAGTTTGATGGGTAGAATCATTGTATATACTTCCTTTCCACATGCCGGTAATATCCTGGCTATGTACCAATATGGGGCTACAGAAAAAAAGGAGTGCTGGTAAAAAATATTTCATTTTTTTTAAATGAGTTTTTGCAGGTACTGATGTAAACGAATAAAACTGCTCGATAGTATTTTGCAGTAAATATTTTTTTTGCGAGTTTCACCATTTGTAGGAACTGCCTGAATCTTTTTATGCACTTATGCTCATTGTTCTTGCGCTTTAGCATTTTGTCAATCCAAAGTATTTTGTAATTGTAAAGATTACTTTTGTGTAAAATTGACAGCATGATGATGGATGTAATTATTATTGGCGGAGGCCCAATTGGCTTGGCCTGTGCCCTGCAGGCCGCCGAAAAAAAATTGAATTACCTCGTAATTGAGAAAGGCAGCCTGGTAAATTCTATTTATCATTACCCGGCTAATATGACTTTTTTTTCTACATCTGAAAGGCTCGAAATAGGTAACATTCCCTTTGTAAGTACTAATGCCAAACCAACCCGTGCAGAAGCATTAGAATATTACAGAAGAGTAGCCATTGCAGCTAAATTGAATATTCATTTGTATGAAGAGGTAACAGAAATAAAAAATGTCAATAAAGAATTTACTGTTATTACTTCTTTACAAAAGTATTTCTGTAAAAACATCATTATTGCTACCGGTTTTTATGATATTCCTTATTTATTAAATGTACCGGGCGAACATTTACCAAAAGTTACCCATTACTATCAGGACCCGCATTTTTATGCATTTCAAAATGTATTGATAGTAGGCGCTAACAACTCTGCCGTAGATGCCGCATTAGAAACCTATCGCAAAGGGGCAAATGTAACGATGCTGATAAGAGGAGAAGAAATAGGCAGGCGAGTAAAATATTGGGCCCGCCCCGATATTGTAAACAGAATTGAAGAGGCTTCCATTAAAGCATTTTTTAAAAGCACGGTAACGGCTATACGCCCAAAAGAAGTAGATATTCAAACAGAAAAAGGCAAGCTAACTCTGGCAAATGACTGGGTAATTGCTATGACGGGCTATCAGCCAAATCTTTCATTTTTAAAACATATAGGCATATTGCTTTCGGATGACGAAGTATGCAAACCCACTTACAATGAAGAGACGCATGAATCCAATGTGGAAGGGGTTTACCTGGCTGGCGTCATTTGCGGGGGAATGAATACCCATCGCCTTTTTATTGAAAACTCAAGAGTACATGCTGAGAAAATTATTGAACACATTAAGAAGAAAATATGATGTAACATTTCTCACTCAAAGCTAATCTATCACCACTTTTTTTTGTAGCCTTATATCATTGCTGGCTGCTCCTACCTCTATGTTAAATCGCCCCTTGTCATATCCAAATTTCTTTTCCCCTGTTTTATAATAAGAAAATGCATCTTCGTTTAGGCTTACCGTTAGTACCCTCGCTTCGCCTTTTTTCAAAAACACTTTAGTAAACCCTTTTAATTCTTTTACAGGCCTGATAGAAGTGCATGAATCCTGGTGTACATATACCTGTGCTACTTCGCTGCCATCTCTACTGCCTGTGTTTTTAATGGTAAAGCTTACCAATACTTTGGCAGACGGGCCTTTCAATTTTTTAATAATTAAATTACTGTATGTAAATTTTGTATATGATAATCCAAAGCCAAAGGCAAATTGTGGCTTAATAGTACTGGTATCAAAATACCTGTAGCCATAAAATAACCCTTCTTTATAAGCTACATGTTTATCATTATTGTTATCATAATAATTATTGTACACCGGGTTGTCTTCCCATTTTTTTTCAAAGCTTGCCGGCAATTTACCGGAAGGGTTTATTTTCCCAAATAAAATTTCGGCAATAGCTGTGCCGCCTTCCTGCCCGGGATACCAGGCATATAGCAACGCTTTTATTTTGGGAAGCCAGCCCTGCATATTTACATTACCACCGGCATTTAATACTACAATACTTCGTGGGTTTTGCCGGGCAATTGTATCAATCATCAAAGCCTGATTACCCGGCAGTTCAAATGTCCTGTCCCTGCCTTCTCCTTCTGTTTCGTGGTCAAAGCCTGCTGCAATTATTACTGCATCTGCATTTTTTGCGGCAGCAATAGCTGCACTATAGTCGGGTGTAGATTTCCCCCATGAAAACACCATCTCTGCGGTTCCGGCATTTTCATAATACTCTAATTTTATACTATAAGTTTTGCCGGCCTCTAAATACAAAGCCAGCTTTCTGGTGATGGCCCCCTGATCTTGCCATTCATTTAAAATAATGCTATCGTTTATCCATAACCGGTAGCCATCATCGCCCCTAATGCTAAAGGTAAAAGTATCGGAGGCAGGCGCCACAATATTTCCCGTCCACCTAATGGAAAAATGATCTTTGCCAAGGCCAGGTACATCAGGAGCTTCGGCCCAATGATGATTAATTGTTTTTTCAATACGGGTATATCCCGGAGTACCTGATAGAGAATCATTATTAAAGTATGTAGCTTTTAACCCTGGTAATCCTTCTGTATAAAAAACCGAATGTTCGGCATCATCCAAAATAGTATTTATTACCGGTGTGTAAGTTATTTTTACTCCGGGACCGGTAATATTTTGCAACCCTTTTACAAGACTGGTATAGTGATACACCGGCACATCTGAGCTTCCGCCTCCCGATATATATCCTCCGCCATTGGGGCCAATTACTGCAAGGGTTTTAATGTTTTGTAAAGGCAATATATTTTGTTCATTTTTTAATAAAACCATTCCTGCTCTTGCAATATTAAGAGCAGTGTTTCTATTTGCTGTATCTTCTTTTACAATGGTATTCTCCTGTTTTGAATCATTCTGAAAATTGTAGGTAAATATGACTCTTAAAATCCTGCGTACTTTATCATTAATGGTTTCCTCTGTAACGATTCCTTTTTTAATAGCCGGAATAATTGCCTCCCTGTTCATATAAAGTGCTGAAGGCATTTCTAAATCAAGGCCATTGTTTACAGCTGCAATACTTTCATGCACCGATACCCAATCACTCATCAATATGCCCCTAAAGCCCCAGCCTTTTTTTAATACATCAATGTTGAGGGCTTTGTTTTGCGAAGTATGTATGCCATTAAGTAAATTATAACTATTCATTACACAAGCTACATTTGCCTGTTGTACTGCTGCTTTAAAAGCCGGAAAATAAATTTCTTGCAAGGTTCTTTCGTCTATATCACTGCTTACCTGGTAACGGTTCCACTCCTGATTGTTGCCTGCAAAATGCTTAACGGTGGCGGCTACACGCTGGCTTTGCACTCCCTTAATGTAATTTACAGCAAGGCGGGAACTAAGGTAGGGGTCTTCGCCAAAGTATTCAAAATTTCGCCCACACATTGGCGCCCGGTAAATATTTACACCCGGCGCCAATAAAATATTAACCCCTCTTGCTCGGGCATCTCTTCCTAATGCCCTGCCAAGCTGATAAACAAGTAAAGTATCCCAGGTGGAGGCGGCTAATATGCCGGCAGGGTATGACGTAGATTGTCCATAATCAACAATACCCGTAGGCCCGTCAGACATTCTGATTTCGGGAATGCCAAGCCTTTTTATACCTCGTATATAAAAACGGTTGATGCCGCCAATGTAATCTATCTTTTCATCAAGCGTCATTTGTTTTAAAGTATTTTCTATTTTTTTTTCTATTGCAGGGTTTATTGTATTGATAGATTGTGCAGATGCTCCGCAATAAAAAATTGAGATTACCAGTAAGCCAATAAAATATTTCATACTTTAAAAATTAAAAAACCATTGCCCTCCATATAGCCGGAGCAATTAAAATGCTTTGCAATTATATAAAATAAAAAAGCCTGTAATTTTCACAGGCTAATCAATAAAAATTTGTTTGATTAAATATTACTCCAGTTTTCACCACTTTTAATTCTGTACAGCGTCATTTCACTCACTCCATATTTTTCAGCCATTTGTTTATAAGTTAATTTTCGTTTAGGGTTCAATACGGCGTCTTTAATGGCTTTTACCTGCGAAAGGCTAAGCTTCAAACCCTTGGTACGACTGGCCTGCCGCTTTTTATATGCAATTTTTTTGGGGCTTTTTTGCTGGTGGGTACTCACTTCTTCAATGGTAGCCCATTTTAAATTTTTATAATTGTTATCGTCTTTTTTGTGATTAAGATGTATCACATATTTATGCTTAGGCGATTTTTTTGTACTAAATAATTTTGCTACTTCTCTGTGTACATAAATGGTACCATTGCCCGACTCTACATGCAGGTTTAGCGTACGGTACCCCGAGGTTAGAGAACCATTCAAAAGTTTACCATCTTTAACTACATCATCTTCATAACTGGCTGCACGCCCATGATTTGAAATGGCGTATTTTTTTCTCAAATTTTTATGACCGGAAAATTGAATTTGCTTCCATACTTCGCCAGGGTTTTTTTTAATCATTGTTGATATTTTTATGAGAATGAAAAATGGTAAAAGAAAATCGGTTATAAATATAATGTTTTTTTTTACTAAGTAGGTAGCATTTTTAAAAATTCTTCTTCTGTTATTATTTTAATGGTAGCAATTTTTTTAGCTTTTTCTAATTTGCTGCCTGCATCGCTGCCCACTACAAGGTAGTTAAGCTTTGAACTTACAGAGCCCAATATTTTCCCTCCCTGTATTTCTACTTTTTCCTCAGCTTCGCTGCGTTTTAACTTAACTAATGTGCCGGTAAATAAAAATGATTGTCCTTGCAGGTTTCCCGTTTGCCCGGCTGCAAGTAATGGGGCTTGCATACTCAGGCCTATTTCTTCCAGCCTTTTTAGCATTTCCACATTGTCTTTATTCTGAAAAAATTCAAAAATACTTTTGGCAACTTTTACACCTACATCTTCCAGTTGCATTAACTGCTCTTCGGTAAAATTGATAAATTCAAAAATATTTTGTACCGATTGTGCCAACGCCTTTGCCGTAGTTTCGCCCACATAGCGTATGCCAAGCCCATATATAAGTCGGTGCAATGGCTGGCTTTTGCTGGCTTCTATTGCAAGTATTAAATTCTCTATTGACTTGCTGCCAAATCCTTCCAGGGTTTTTAATTTATCAAAATCAAGTTTATAAATAGATGGAATATCTTTTATAAAACCCAATGCATAAAATTTTCGCACATTGGCTTCGCCAAAACTTCGTATATCCATGGCATCTTTACTCACAAAATGTATCATTCGCTCTACTACCTGTGCTTCGCAATTAATATTAATGCAGCGCCACACTGCTTCTTCTTCGGGTTTATACAATTCATCATGGCATACGGGGCATCGTTTCGGAAAATGAATGGAAGTTTCAGTTCCATTTCGCAGCTCCGGCATTGATTTTACAATTTGTGGTATTACATCGCCACTGCGTTCTATTAATATGGTATCGTTTAGTTTTAAATCTTTTTCTTTTATGTACTCTTCATTATGTATAGATATGCTGCTAACGGTAACGCCGCCTACCAGCGCCGGCTCTATCTTTGCCACCGGTGTTACAGCCCCGGTTCTTCCCACCTGAAATTCTACAGCTAATAATTTACTGGTAGCCTGCCTGGCCTTAAATTTATAAGCTATTGCCCAACGTGGGTGGTGCGATGTCATTCCCAATCTGTCTTGCAGTTCCAGGCTATTTACTTTTATTACCATCCCATCTATTTCGTAGGGAAGCCCGTCTCTTTGTTTTTCAAATTCATGAATGTATTGTATCACCCCTTCAATGCCCTTTATTATTTTCATTTCATTTTTAGGGCTTCTAAAGCCCAGTTGCCAAAGCATTTCTAACATACCGGAGTGGGTTGCAGGCACCGGCTCCATACCCTTGTTTGTAGCAGTGTTTATATAACTTACATGGTATAAAAATGCCTCAAGGTTTCTACTGCTTACTACTTTGGTATCTTTTATACGAAGGCTGCCTGCAGCGGCATTGCGTGGATTAGCTAATGGTGGAAGGCCTTCTTCCATCAACTTATCATTGTACTTTTTAAAATTATTTTTATTGAGCAAAACTTCGCCCCTTATTTCAATTTGCTGAATACCATATTTACTAAACTCTGCCGATAGAGGTACTGATTTTATCTGGCGAATATTGGGTGTTATGTCATCGCCCGTTTCGCCATCGCCCCGGGTGGTGCCTTGTTCTAAAATATCGTTTTCATACATCAATGAAATGCTGGCGCCATCAAATTTTGGCTCGGCACAATATTCAATTTCATTGAGGCCGCTTAGCTCTCTTACTTTGCGGTCCCAATCGTACAGGTCATCAGCATTGTACGAGTTTTCGAGCGATAGCATGGGCACCAGGTGTTGCCTTTTTGGAAAATCTTTTATCAGTCCGGCGCCTACTCTTTGGGTGGGCGAATCTTTTGTAATCACCGACGGGTGTTCGTTTTCATATTTCTCCAAAAGTTTGTACAAACTATCATATTCAAAATCGCTGATCAATGGGTTGTTTTGTACATAGTATCTTTGCTCATGAAAGCGCAGCACATTGCGAAGCCCTTCAATATCTTCTTTAATTTTTTGCTCAATGTTTTTATCCACTTTTGCAGTGAGCCACTCCCTTGTGCTATCCTGGTTTTTTTTAATATTTGCAGTATCAGTCATAAAAAATTTACATGTTGTCAAAGGTAAAAAAGCAGTATGGTTTTAGTAAAAATATTATTGTCCCGGCATTCAATCTATTTTCAGCATCGTTGCGTCGCACACTTGTACTGAAGCAACTATGGCATCATTTTCTTTACCTGATAACATTTTACAGCACTGTTATAAATGTACACCGGTTAAAATATTAATACAATCTACAATTGAACAGTATTAAGAATGGAGAACTTGCTGCGGATATATTTACTGTAAGCAAGTATTACCTGATAGCGTAGGCTTGAAGTAAGAAGTAAGTATTATGTCGAATGGATAAAAAACCAGGAAGCAGCTAAAATACAAAACCCACTACTTTTTACAACAGTGGGTTATTTGTTTTTAGTGGTGGTGTGGGCCGGGATTGAACCGGCGACACATGGATTTTCAGTCCATTGCTCTACCAACTGAGCTACCGCACCATCATATCTTACGATACAATTCCCTTACGGGGTTGCAAAAATAAGGGGATTTGGTTAAGTTTAAAAAATAAATATGCCTTTATATTGAAAAAGATTGCCCATTTTGGGCTTTTTTGTAAGTCTGATATTTATTTTAAATTATCCGTGTTACAGCATTGGCTTGGTGATTAATATGTAATATGCCGGGTTGCAGCCCGGTATCAAAACTCCCGAATTTATCCTGAATGCCTAAGGTTTGAGCGCCATTGAGGGTAGCCCATTGCAATATTTTTTCTAAAGCTATGCCGGGGTAATGCTTTTGTATGGTTTTTATTTCTTCAAACATATTTAAGCAATGATTACTTGCCAAACTATCGGTACCTAATACTATATGGCAATTATTGTCTATTAATATTTCAATTGGGGGCAACGTATTTTCTATAAAAAGATTGGCATTGATACAAATACAAAAATGATAATTTGATAAATTGGAAGTATGAGCCAGAAAAGAAATATCACTTTGATTGGTAAAACTATTGTGTACTAAAAGTAGGCCTTGCTGCTGTGTAAAATAGGGAGCATAGCTTTGTAAACTTGTGAGGCCGGTGGGGCTAAACGAAGAAATATCTATGCCTGCATTTTTGTACAGGGATAAAAAATCGCCGGTTTTGTTTTTATACAAATTGTTTTCATCCCTTGTCTCCTGATTGTGTATGCTGATGAGTTGCTTTGCAGTAGCATTATTGATTAGATCAAATAATTTTTTTCCAACTGAGTAGGGTGCATGTGGGGTGATGTATGCCAGTAAGCCGGCATGGATAAATTCATTTTGTAAATTAGTAGCATTAGTAAATCTGTTTAAAGCCCCGGCATCATCAAAGCCCGCTACTTCCATAAAATTGTGCCAGTACAAGTTGCTTTGTTGCTTTAATGTTACAGAGTCTGCTGTATTGCAAATATCTGCAATGGCCATGGTGCCGCTTTGCCACAATTCATTTTGAGCCTGTAGCATTGACTGTTGTTTATGCTCTGGGGTTGCATGGCGCTTACTCATTACCTGTTGCACAAAAGATACTAGGCCTGTATGCTCTGCTATTTGCCCATGTAAATGGCTTAGCTCAATATGACAGTGGCAATTGATAAAACCGGGGCATAAAATACCCTGGTATATTTCTACATCATCGCCGGCATCTGCATCGGGAATAATTTCTTTAATTTTTCCTTCTGCGCTTGTTACCAATACCTGGCCTGCAGGCAATAAATGGCGCCCGGTAAAAATATTGTCTGCTTTAAACTTTCTGTACAAAATGATTGATTGATATAATGTAAATTTGCCGCCTGATATTGCAAATGGCAATAAAGGCTGCACAAAGGTATGCCGTACAAGAGTGCGACGCAAGGATGCACGATTGAAAAACCGAAGCTGGTAACCTAATTATTAAAATACAAAAACAAAAAATCTTTCTGCAAGGGAAGTGGATGGCAAATGTTAGACAAACTGGATGCGATAAAGGGTAAATTTGATAACCTGACGGTGGCGCTTACCAACCCTGAGATAGTGAGCGACAATAAAAAATACAGCGCCATGAGCAAGGAATACCGCAGCCTTGAAAAAATTGTATTGGCACGAAATGAATATGTAAAAATACTGGACGACATAGAGTTTAATAAAGAAGTGCTGAATGAAGATGATGAAGAAATGCGTGAACTTGCTAAGAAAGAACTGCCCCTGCTGGAAGAGAAAAAAGAGGAAATGGAAAAGCATCTTCGCAATATGCTGATACCTAAAGACCCCTATGATGAAAAGAATGCAATATTAGAAATAAGGGCGGGCACCGGTGGCGATGAAGCCTCTTTGTTTGCCGGAGATTTATTTAGAATGTACATTAAGTATTGCGAAAAAAAGGGCTGGAAAACTGCATTGCTAAGCGAAAGCGAAGGTACCGTAGGCGGCTATAAAGAGGTGCAGGTAGAAATAACCGGCGATGATGTATATGGTACCTTAAAATTTGAAAGCGGGGTGCATCGTGTGCAACGGGTGCCCGATACAGAAGCCAGCGGGCGTGTACATACAAGCGCAGTAACCGTGGCTGTGATGCCGGAGGCAGAAGAGGTAGATTTTGAATTAAAGGAGAGCGATGTAAAAATGGAAACTGCCCGAAGTGGCGGAGCCGGTGGGCAAAATGTAAATAAAGTAGAAACCAAAGTTTTTCTTACGCATAAGCCTACGGGCATAGTGGTGGTGTGCCAAACAGAAAGAAGCCAGTTGGGCAATAGAGAGAAGGCAATGGAAATGCTGCGTACTAAATTATATGATGAGGAAGTGCGTAAAGCTGAGGAAGCAATTTCTCACATGCGTAAAAGTTTGGTGAGTACCGGCGACAGAAGCGCCAAAATACGCACCTATAATTTTCCGCAGGGCCGTGTTACAGACCATCGTATTGGGCTTACCGTTTATAACCTTGATAGTGTATTGAATGGCGAAGTGGGAGAGTTTATAGATGCATTGCAATTTGCTGAAAATGCTGAAAAACTTACTGCTCAGCAATAATAGTACTTGACATTTTAAAAAATAGGTTGTACCTTTTACTGTGCTTTGCAGAGAGAGGGTATATTGTTGTTTTTCAACGTGGTATCGGCAGGTTTTTTTCTTTTTCTTTTTATTAACACTTATCGTTTCTTTTTGGCACTCTGTTTGCAAACTGTATTATAGCTCACAACAATTAAAATATTTAAGAATTTCTCATAAGCAGTTAGTTTTGGTAAACGGCCCTTGTTTCTACAAGGGCTTCTTTTTTGTTTATACTTTTTATCATTTTTTTTGCAGGTAATAGCATCTATGTACTAAAAGATACATTGTACAATGCTTATTGCTTAGATGATGCTATCTTACAGATATTGATTAGGTAGAATGACTACAATACAGATTTATTGCAGCCTTGATTTTATTGTTACTTTTTGTATCAAGGCAAAAAATAAATAAAGAAAAACCTACCGGGGTAAAAGTTTGTCATCAAAATACCTAATCCTATAAATTTTTTACATGAGAAAATTATTGATTTTTTTGGCGCTGTTAAATAGTATGTTGTATGCTGCCGGCCAGGCAAGCCTGCTCACCGATAGCAGTTATACTGTAAGAGATTCTGTAATGATTAAAACGAGAGACGGCGCTTATATTTCAGCCATCATTGCCTTCAAAAAATCTAATAAGAAGCCCTTGCCGGCTATCTTGTTTTATACTACTTATAACGAGGGGCCACGAGATGCTTATTTTGCCCTGAAACCTGCTGAAAAAAACTATGTGGGTGTGGTAGCGTATTGCAGGGGTATAAAAACTAACGTAAAAGACTATACGCCATTTATTCATGATGCGGATGATGCTTATGATGTAATAGACTGGATAAGCAAACAACCCTGGTGCAATGGAAAAGTGGGGATGTATGGGGGCAGTTATACAGGATTTGTGCAATGGGCGGTTGCTAAAAAAAATCATCCTGCCTTAAAAACTATTGTGCCACAGGTAGCGGTAATGCCGGGTTTTGATTTTCCGATGGAAAATAATATTGCTACCAGCAATATACTGAGCTGGCCCAATGATAATATTTATAAGGATAAAAGATTGCCACCCAACCTCCCGTTTACCTGGTATGAAAGCGGAGTATCTTACAGGTCATTAGACAGCCTGGCAAATGCTCCCGATCCTATTTTTCAAACCTGGCTGCTACACCCCGGGTATGATACATACTGGAGTAGTCTGGCGCCTACGCCTAAAGAATATGCGGCAATGAATATACCCATACTTGCTACCACAGGCTATTACGATGGGGCGCAAATTGGTGCCATGCAATATATCAGGAAATATTATCAGTACAATACACATCCGCAACTGTATGTAGCCATTGGCCCGTACGACCATTGGAGCGGACAAAGAAATGCTGCCGATACCTTAATGGGATATGCAATAGATAGTGTTGCAAGAATTAGTATGATGAACCTTGCTTTTGAATGGTTAGATCATGTATTGAAGGATGCGCCCATGCCGGCTCTGCTAAAAAATAAATTTAATTATGAAATAATGGATGCCAACAAGTGGCAACATGCCGGCAGCCCTGATAAGTGGAGCAAAAAAATATATAAACTTTACCTGTCTGTACAAAAAAACAATGGATATTATTCACTGCTAAATAAAAAACCTGCAACCCAAAATTTTGTGCAGCAGGAAGTAAATTTTAAAGACAGGAGCGATACCGGGCAAAACAATTATTTTACTCCAACCATTGTAAATAAACAACTGCCCATAGGCAATGGAATTGTATTTGCAACCCGGGCTTTAGATGAGCCAATGCTGATAAGCGGCCATTTTTTTGGAAGGCTGTTTACCTGTATCAATAAAAAAGATATGGATATCACTGTTTCGTTTTATGAAAAAACTTTAGAAGGCAATTTTTTTTACCTCACTACTTATGCCGGGCGGGCAAGCTATGCGGCTAACAATAACAAACGAACTTTGTTGCAACCGGGGGTTATTAAAGCTATTGATTTTAATACCACAAGGTTTGTTAGCAAGCGCCTGGCAAAAGGTAGTTGCCTGGTAATAGTGGTAAATGTAAACAAGCATCCATTTAATATTATTAACTATGGCAGCGGCAAAAATGTGTATGACGAAACAATACAGGATGCCAGCGAGCCATTAAAAATTAAATGGATGGAGCAAAGCTGGATTGCTATCGGTAAAGAATAAAATGCTCATCTGTTGTTATCCTAAGAATTAGAATACCCAAACATGGGAAAATTACTGCTGTCATGAGTTTACAAAATCAGGACAGCAGTGTGTAGCTTGGTTGGTTTGAAAACCAAAAACAGCAAATCAACAAATAACCCAAATTTCTGTTTTCGCATTTAATTAAAAGGAATAGTTAGTCGAAAAAAAATTGCTTTTTATAAATCATTTGTACATAGCCCAAAACATAAGAGGAGTAATTTTTTTATTATTTTGAAAATCATACGGATAGCTAGGATGGTTCCTTTGGCAAAAATGATAATTAACTGAGGAAGTTGGAGATGTTTATACTAGATAGAACTAATTGCTTTATTCTTATCTCTTAATATGTAAAGGGCTTGAATATAGAGAAATTGCTAATCAAATAAATATTAGTCCTAACACGGTAAAAAAACATACCTGTAATATTTACAATAAACTTCATGTAAACAGTAAAGCACAGGTAATGCGGATTGCTTATTTAAAAGGGTTAATTTAATTTTTATTGAACAGGAATTAAATCCTGCAAGCTCTCCCTATTAGGAAAATAAATGGATGCTAAGGTGTTAAATCTTCAGTGCCTATACGGTTTATTTCATCATCCATTGCATCTGGTTTTTTAAGCAGGGTAGCCCTTATAAATAAATATCCGCCAAAAGCACAGGCAAGCGCCAGCAACATTAATGGGATAATATTATTTTCATTAAAACCAAATAAGGTGGCACCAATAACCAGACCGAAAATTTCGGCAGAAAACCAGGCGAGTACTAAAAATAACTTCCATTGCCCGGGTTTTAATCCCTTTTGTATAGCAAGCCTTGCTATTTGTTTGCTTAAAAATATAAGCGCTATTATTTCCAGCATATCTTTTTATTAAATAAGGTCAATATCAAAATTTACTAACTGCACAAATTGTTGAATGCGCTCATCAATATCTTCTTTGCTAATCTCTTTTAGCCTGCTTGGGCCAAATTTTTCAACACAGAAGCTTGCCATTGCGCTTCCTACAATGATGGCAGTTTTCATATTGTCAAAACTAATATCTTTTGTTTTGGCCAGGTAACCAATAAAGCCTCCGGCAAAAGTATCGCCAGCGCCGGTAGGGTCAAATACATCTTCTAAAGGTAAGGCAGGCGCAAAAAACACATGGTTTTCATTAAACAGCAATGCCCCATGTTCTCCTTTTTTGATGATTAAAAATTTGGGGCCCATGTTCAATATTTTATTGGCTGCTTTTACCAACGAGTATTCTCCGCTTAATTGCCTTGCTTCCCCATCATTTACCATCAGTACATCTACTTTTTTTAATACTGCTTTCAGGTCATCCAATGCAATGTCCATCCAGAAATTCATAGTATCAAGTACAATAAGTTTAGGCCTTGTCTTTAATTGATTTATTACACTCATTTGTAAGGAAGGCATCAGGTTGCCCAACATTAAAAATTCGGCTCCCTGGTAACTATCCGGAACTACGGGTTTAAAATCTGCCAGCACATTTAAGTCGGTAACCAATGTGTCTCTGCTGTTCATATCGGTATGATACTTTCCACTCCAAAAAAAAGATTTTTGGTCAGGAACTATCTCTACCCCGTCTAACTCTATGCCCCGGGCGGTAAGTGCATCCATTTCTTCTTGCGGAAAATCATTACCTACAATAGATATTTGCTGTACGGGTTTAATAAAATTACTTGCAGCATAGGCTACATAAGTGGCAGAGCCGCCAATAATTTTATCTACTTTTCCAAATGGTGTTTCAATTGCATCAAAGGCCATAGTGCCCAGGGTAATTAAAGACATAACCGGTTATTTAGGTTTTTTTTAATAATGTAAAAAACGGGGCAAAATTAGCGGATAAAATGTTGTTTTGAGCAGGAGAGGCTTTTTTTATGTTATTTTGATGATATGCTTTTACAAATTCACCCCGATAATCCCCAGCCAAGACTGATAAAACAAATAGCAGAATGCCTGCTTGATGGGGGCATTATTATTTATCCTACCGATACAATTTATGGTATTGGTTGCGATATTTTTCAACACAAAGCCATTGAGCGCATCTGCAAAATAAAAAATGTAGATCCGCTAAAGGCACAGCTATCTTTTATTTGCCAAAATCTTAGCACGCTGAGTGATTATACCAAAAGTATTGATACTCCCTTGTACCGGATGCTTAAAAATCATTTGCCGGGGCCTTATACTTTTATATTGCCGGCAAGCAAGCAGGTGCCTAAAATATTGCAAAGCAAAAAATCAACCATTGGCTTGCGGGTGCCCGATAACGAAATATGCCGAAGCATCATTGCAGCTACGGAGCATCCCCTGCTGAGTGCATCCCTGCCCGGAGACATGGTAGAAGACTATACCGACCCCGAAGTGATGTATGAAAAATTTGGAAGCCTTGTAGATTTTGTAATTGATGGCGGTATTGGTGGAATGATACCATCTACTGTAATAGATTGTACAACCGATGAGTGGAGTGTGATTAGAAAAGGGCTGGGAGAGTTTGCAGATACCTAACAATATTGGCAGGCTGGCAATTCATGTCGGGTATCAAGGAAAAGTTTATGGATACAATGGCATCTGCGGAGAAAGTATATTAAAACTTTTGCGATGGTATTTACAAAGCCCAATCTCATCAATTGCTTTGCGATGGCTTGCAGTACCATAGCCTTTATTTTTATCCCAACCATACTGCTCATATTCTTTGTGCAATTGTAGCATGTACTCATCCCGGTAAGTTTTGGCCAATACACTTGCTGCCGCAATAGAAGCAAATTTGCCATCGCCTTTTACAATACAGGTATGCTCAATATTTTTATAGGGTTTAAACCGGTTGCCATCTACCAAAATATGCTGGGGCATTTTTTTTAAATTATCAATGGCAATATGCATGGCTTTAAAAGATGCTTGTAAAATATTGATAGAATCTATTTCATTATTATCTATCATGCCTATGGCAAAGCAAATGCTCTCTTTTTCAATAATGGGGCGGAGCAAATCTCTTTGTTTTTCAGAAAGTTGTTTACTGTCATTCAACAAGGGATGAAAAAAATCTTTGGGTAAAATAACTGCTGCTGCATACACCGGCCCGGCATAGCATCCACGCCCGGCCTCATCTACACCACATTCTATTTTTGTTTTATATAAATATTTTTGTAACATTTTTCCATACAAATATCAGCTAAAAAAGAATAAATAATTTTTTAAGGCAAGCTATGCAAATACGCTATGCTATCTTTGCGGCCATGAATAATCTTACAGAAAATAAAAATAACCAACAGGTGGCCACCTGGCTTTTAATTGGTGTAGGAATGATAGTGATACAAGTATTGCTGGGCGGAATTACCCGGCTTACAGAGTCGGGATTGTCTATTACAGAGTGGAAACCCATTACCGGTGTACTGCCTCCATTAAATCATGCCGCCTGGCAATTAGAGTTTGATAAATACAGAACAACGGACCAATTTAAATATATACACGAAAATTTTTCTTTACAGGATTTTAAATTCATCTTTTTTTGGGAATGGTCGCACCGGCTTTGGGCAAGGCTGATGGGGCTGGTATTTATTGTAGGCTTTGTATATTTTTTGATTAAGAAAAAATTTAACCGGCCCATGATTTTTCCCATGCTGGTACTTTTTATTTTGGGTGCATTGCAAGGCGCCATTGGGTGGATAATGGTGAAAAGCGGCCTGGTTCCCGAAAAATTTTTTGTAGGGCATATTGAACTTACTACCCATTTTATAGCTGCGCTGATACTTCTTTCTTATACCTTGTGGTTTGCGCTTAGCTTATTAATTAAAGAAGAGCAAAAAGTATGGCATACCGGCCTGCACCGTAGCATTGTTTTTTTGATTGTGTTATTATTTTTTCAATTGATGTATGGGGGATTTATGGCGGGCTTACATGCTGCAGCCACAGCGCCTACCTGGCCCGATATCAATGGCCAGTTTATTCCTGCTGATATTGCAGAGCTGAAACCCTGGACACGAAATCTTATTAATAATAATTTAACGGTACATTTTATACATCGCAGCCTTGCTTATTTGCTTTTAATTTCTGTAATCTTATTTTTTTATTTTTCAAAAAAAGTACAGGGCTCTGCCATATTTTCTAAGTTCAGATTGATACTGCTTGTATTAATTTTGCTACAGGTTACGCTGGGTATTTGTACCGTATTAAATGCCACACAGGGCAATATTTTTGTTTGGTTGGGTGTAGCGCATCAATTTACTGCTATGCTTTTGGTAATTTGCCTGGTATGTTTATTATTTATTGTACGCAATAATAAAAAAGGTTTATCTGTTTTACTGAAATAAAATTGCTTTAGCTTATTTTTAATGAACAGCTAAGTATGAAGGCCCTTTTCAAAAATATTTTTTACTCTTTTCCAATACAGTTATTTATACTGCATTTTAGAAAATACCAGGTATTGCTGGTATTTTGGTATGTATTATTCAGCACTATTGATAGTGTTTTTTTGAAAAATTATGGAGCAGATGCCCTGTTTTTTTCGCCGGAGTACCTGGGCTCTGTCAATATTTTAAGTGCAAGTATTGTAGGCGTTGCACTTGCTGTATTTATCATGAGCTGGAATATTACTACGTTTATTTTGCACAGCCGAAGGTTTAAGTTTTTAGCTACTACTTCCAATCCATTTTTAAAATATTGTATTAACAATAGCATTCTTCCCCTGTTGCTGCTCTTATTTTATTTTATAAAACTATACCAGTTTAATACCTATAAAGAGCTCATGTCGTTAAATGAAATAATGACCGAAATGGGCGGTATCCTTGGAGGGCTTATTATTTTAATTATCTTATCGTTTGCCTATTTTTTTGGCGCTGAAAAAACCATTGCACATACCATTGCTCCCATTATTTCGAATCCTGAATTATTTAAAAAAAGATTTACAGGCACAGAGCTGAGGCACGACAACTTTGGGCTTAAAGTTTACTATTATTTTGATGCCGGTTTTAGATTAAGAAAAGTAAGAAATGTGCAGCATTACAGGCAGGATTTTATTGATACTATTTTTAAAAGGCATCACCTTGCCGCCATTGGCAGTATTTTGCTTGCATTTATTTTTTTAGTAATAGTAGGTTTTTCTTTAGACAATAAATATTTTGAAATGCCTGCGGCAGCCAGTGTGCTTATCTTCTTCTCATTAATGATTGCCTTTATTGGTGCTCTTACATATTTTCTACAAAGCTGGAGCCTCCCGGCGGTTATTATAATGCTTTTTGTAATAAATATTTTATACGAAAAAGAAATTATAGACCCACGCAATAAGGCTTATGGGCTCGATTATAAAGATAAATCTGACCGGCCTTTGTATAATAAAGCTGCTTTAGAGGCATTGTGTACACCCGCTAAGATAGAAGAGGATAAAGAGAATATGCTAAAGGTATTAAATGCCTGGAAAATACGCCAGCATCAGGAAAAACCTTTAATGATATTTATCAATGTAAGCGGTGGCGGACTTAGAAGCGCAGCATTTGTAATGAATACGCTTCAGCAATTGGATAGTATTACCGGAGGTAAATTAATGCAACATACTTTTTTGATAAGTGGTGCAAGCGGCGGCATGTTAGCGGCTACATATTACCGTGAGCTTTACCGGTATAAATTAAAAGACAAATCTGTAAACCTGCACAATCCGGTATATACGAGCCAAATAGCAGGTGATTTGCTCAACCCTATTTTTACATCCATGATGTCGAGAGATTTACTTACTCCATTTCAAAAATTTATGGTGGATAGTAATTATTATCTGAAAGACCGTGGATATGCTTTTGAACAAAAACTGGGAGATAACACTAAAGGTATTCTCAATATTCAATTGAAAGACCTGGTTAAAGATGAAACTACCGGTAAGGTTCCATTAATATTTTTCAACTCGGTAGTAAAAAGTGATGGAAGAAGAATGATGATTAGTACACTGCCCATCAGTTTTATGATGAAGCCGGTAACCATGCAATCTGATACTTCTGTAAGCCCCGATGCTATTGATTTTTCGGCTATGTTTAAAAACCAGCAACCCATGAATTTGAAGGTACTCACAGCCCTGAGAATGAATGCCACTTTTCCGCTGGTATTGCCCAATGTATGGCTGCCAAGCACACCGGTAGTAGATGTAATGGATGCAGGGCTGCGAGACAATTTTGGCCAGGAAACAAGCCTGCGATTTTTAGATAATTTTAAAGACTGGGTAAAAGAGAATACAGGAGGCGTATTGATTTTACAATTGAGAGACCGCCCTGCAGATAACTGGGATCAGCCTTTTGAAACCAACTCTCTTGCTGATATGGTTGTAACACCTGCCACCATGCTGCAACACAACTGGTTTAAGCTTCAGGATTATTCTGAATCGGAACAATACAATTATTTCAAAGAAAAATCTGACTCTTCTTTGTATCAAGTGCATATTGTGTACACTGCCGGTAAAGAAGAAAAAACCGCAGCCCTCAATTTTCATTTAACGGCAAGAGAAAAAAGAGATGTGGAAGAGTCTTTTTATAATGCAAAAAATGCCGCTGCACTTAAAAGAGTAGTGGAGCTTTTAAAGTAAACATCAATATTATTATAATGGCTGCAATAGCCTGAATGCTTTTTCAATAACTTCTATTTCAAAATGTTTTGATGTTTTTGCCGGGTCGCCATCAATATGCAAAGGGGCTAACGCAGGGTTATGAATTATCATTTTCTTAGTTTGAAAATACCGGATTGGTTTGTTTTTTTGATGGGTAGCTGCAAAAGCTTTTACTTTTCCAATTCTTATTTGCTTTAATACGGTATAAATCATTTTTATTTTACTCATTTTATTTACCACTACTATATCCAGCAAACCATCGCTGAGGCTGGCTTTGGGAGCAATGGTAACATGATTGCCAAACTGGTTGCTATTGGCTATGCTGATAAAAAAAGCATCGGTGTGTAGAGTGCTATTATTTATTTCAATGGTAAATGGATATGCTTTTGCTTTAAAGAAATTTTTTACGGTTTGTTGAATGTAAGTAGATAATCCACGGGAAGGTTGCTGGGCAAAATCGTGTGCTACCTGTGCATCAAAGCCCAGGCCACAAAGCATGCAGCTAAATTTTTTATTGATATAAAAACTATCAATAGCCATTGATTTACCTGCAAATATGATGTCTAAAGCCTTGTATGGATTTTTTTTTATTCCTGCGGCAAAAGCCAGCCCATTGCCCGAGCCCATGGGGATGATACCAATATTTATTTTTACATGCAACAATGCGGAGGCAACCTGGTTAATGGTACCATCACCACCACAAATTATTATATCAGTAATTTTTTCTTCCGCAATTTTTTGCACTAAATATTGATAGTTGCCTTGCTTATTGGTAGGTAGTATTTGAAAAGGTATTTTTTGCAGTACTGTTTTTTTCTCAATCAGCTTTAGTAGAGCCTCTTTATTTTTTGTGCCAGAAATGGGGTTGATTAAATAAATAAATTTGCGCTGCATGTATGCAATTTATGGAATGCTTTGTAAATAGATGAGCCCGGCAAATACGATGTATGTATTTATTTTAAATTTTACACAATTGGCTCATGTTCTAAAATACGGATTTATAAAATGTGGGATTGGCGCCATCAATACCATTACCATCTCATCAATGCACTTCCCCAGGTAAATCCGCTGCCAAACGCTGCCATACATATCAGGTCGCCTTTTTTTATTTTTCCCAACTGCCATGCTTCACTCAGAGCAATAGGGATAGAGGCTGCGGTGGTGTTGCCATATTTTTCAATGTTATTAAATACCTGGTCGTCTCTTAATTTTAATTTTTGCTGCACATACTGAGCTATGCGTAAATTGGCCTGGTGTGGTATTAATAATTGCAAATCGGCAGTGGTCAAATTATTTTTTTGCAGGGCTTCTTCTATTACTTCCGGAAATTTTACAATGGCTTTTTTAAATACTGCCGGGCCATCCATATTCGGAAAATTTTGTGCCTTATCTATCATTTGATGGCTCATAAACATTTGCCCCATTGGCGCCTCATCAAAATCGGCAAGAGGCTCATTAAGCCAATGATTGGCATGAGTGCCGGGGTTAAACATGGCCAGCAATTCTGCACTGCTGCCATCGCTATGAAGGTGTGTACTCAAAATGCCTCGATTGTTTTCTGTGGTAGGTTGCAGTACTACTGCGGCCGCTCCGTCGCCAAATATTACAGAAATATTTCTGCCACGGGTACTAAAATCAAGTCCAAAAGAGTGTTTTTCACTGCACACCAGTAATATATTTTTATACATGCCAGTTTTAATAAACTGGTCTGCTACCGATAAGGCATATACGAAACCACTGCATTGATTGCGAATATCCAGGGCGCCAATTTCATTCATCTTCATGGCACGCTGTAGCAATACCCCACATCCCGGAAAATAATAATCTGGGCTAAGGGTTGCAAATATGATAAAATCAACATCATCTTTAGTAATGCCTGCATTTTCAAGCGCAATGGTGGCGGCTTGTACGCCCATGGTGCTGGTAGTTTCTGTAGTGCGGCCGGCATATCTTCTTTCTTTAATACCGGTACGCTCCTGTATCCATTCATCTGAAGTATCCATGTACTTAACAAGATCGTTGTTGGTAACTACATGGTCTGGTACATAATGGCCAATGCCTGCAATGATTGTTTGTGGCATGTATAATCGTTTTTTTAAATTAAGCTAAGCAATTTACAATTTTTATAAGTAAACCTCAGGTTAAGTACATGTGAGCAGCCACACCGGCAAGTTCCATTAGCAAAGCAATGCCCAAGTGTAAAATAAGTCCCCCTTTGATGCTTTTGGTATAATAGGCAATGATGCCTAAAAACAAGCCCCCTGCAAAACTACTGATGGCCTCGCCCATGGGCTTGCCCAAATGAATGCAACAATAAAAACAGGCTGCTGGTATGATACATTGGGTGCCACAATAACGCATAAACGCAATTATCAAAAAACCCCTAAAGAATAATTCAATGCTTAAAAAATCAAACATATAACATGCCTCAAAATAATAATAATGCAATCCCTTATTGGGTAATTGCAACGGCCACATCATTTGAGCACGGGGATACATCCGCATAAAATCAGGCTGTACAGCTGCAAAGGCTATCAGGGGTATCATCCATAGCAGTACCAGGAAATAGGGACGGGTATTATTGTTTTTGACTAATCCATAAAGTGGCTCGCCCTTGGTTTTTGTAAATTTCCAGGTAATAAATACCAGCCCCATTAATACCAGGGCCCTTACAATCCAGTCGCTGCATTTTATCCAGAATATTGCTTTATCTCCACTCCAGATATAATTTATCAGGGTATGATGAAAATCAAAATTAACCCTGAATGAAAAAAACGCAGGCGCTAAAAACAATAAGGAAAGAAAATGCTTATTTTTTAAAAATTTTTTTTCGCCAAAATAAAATGCCTGTAATAAATATGCGGCGGAAAAAGGAATGAGGTATAAAAAATAAAACCAGCCAAACCGTAATGGCCATGCAGTGCCATGAACAATTTGCATTAAAGTAGGGTGTACATAATTAAGTACTAATATTACAGAAAGCATGGCACACATTAAAATGAAATATGCCTTTTTAAATGTGCTTTTGTAATAGGCCTGTATGTATGTAAAAAAAACAGTCAGGGCGCTGTTCATTATAAAAATAATTTACTTTGCTTCAGTATTAAGGGTAGTCCATAGCAGGTCTTTCAATTGTGGTAACCCTTTACCGGTTACCGATGATATAAAAATGGATGGGATTTTTTTAGGCAATTCATTTTGGATGGCGGCTTGCAGTTCATCATCCAGCATATCAGATTTACTTATAGCAATTACAAAATCTTTTTGCAACATATCGGGGTTGTATTGCTCTAATTCGCTTCGCAATACTTCAAACTCGGCAGCATGATTTTTACTATCGGCAGGTATTAAAAATAATAAAATAGAATTGCGTTCTATATGCCTTAAAAACCGGTGCCCCAGGCCTTTCCCCTCGGCAGCACCTTCTATAATACCCGGAAGATCGGCTATGCAAAAGCTTTTGCCATCCCGATAGGCCACCATACCCAACTGTGGTACAAGAGTGGTAAAAGCATAGTCTGCTATTTTGGGCCTGGCCGCTGTTATGCTGCTAAGTAAGGTAGATTTTCCTGCGTTGGGAAAACCCACCAAGCCCACATCGGCCAATACCTTTAGCTCTAATACCTTTATTCCCTCTACTCCTTCTTCGCCGGGTTGGGCATATTCCGGAGCCTGGTTAGTGGCAGTTTTAAAATTACTGTTTCCTAAGCCGCCCCTGCCACCTTTCATTAAAATAATTTCCTGCCCGTCTTCTAATATTTCTGCTTCCTGCTTTCCGGTTTCTTCATCTTTGGCAATGGTTCCCAGCGGCACTTCTATGATGATATCTTTTCCGTTTCTGCCGGTGGAGTTGTTGCCTCCGCCATTTTCACCGTCTTCTGCAAGTACATTTTTAAAATATCTAAGATGCAGCAATGTCCACAATTGTGCATTGCCTTTTAAAATAATATGAGCGCCCCTGCCACCATCGCCACCATCGGGCCCGCCTTTGGCAGTAAGTTTGTTGCGTAAAAAATGCTTACTGCCTGCTCCGCCATGCCCACTTCGGCAAAAAATATTTATCTGGTCTACAAAATTAGATTTCTCCATTGTTACAAATGTCCGTATTTTTTGGGCATTAATTGAGTAAATAAAAAATTTTAAAATTTGAGAAATTATTTATTTGTTGGCCTTTTTGCTTTTTGTGCCTGTAGTGCATCTAAAAAAAATACTTTGCCTGATGCAGTACCTGATTGTATCAACACATTAATTGCAACGTATAAAAAAGAGCCCACGCAAAATCCTCCACGTAGTATTTACAGTTATATGTACCATTCCAAAAAAGTATTTTACATACCGGCAATTTGCTGCGATCAGTTTAGCCTTTTAATGGATGAAAACTGTGAAGTGATAGCTCACCCTGATGGCGGCTTTACAGGAAAAGGGGATGGGAAGTTGAATGATTTTAAATCTGCCCGTACAAATGAAAAATTAATATGGGCAGATGACAGGGAGTAAATGATCTCATTTATTTTTTAGTTTCTTTCCAGGTTTTATAATGGTTGTTCATTGGTTTATAATTTTCAGGCATCGTTCTCAAAGGCTCACATATTTCCCAATGGTTCATCATATCTATGGGAAGTTGTTGGTATAAAGCTGTTCCTTCTGTTTTCCATTGCAGCATTTCTTCCGTTACTTCTTTTATAATTTTATACGGATTGCCGGCCACTACGCTTCTTGCAGCAATATTGCTGCCGGCCTTAATAAAAGTTAAAGCGCCTACAATACATTCTTCGCCCAATACTACATTGTCCATAATAACTGCGTTCATGCCTACCAGTGAGTTTCTCCCAATCTCTGCTCCATGTATTACTGCGCCATGCCCAATATGGGCGCCCTCTTTTAATAATACCGTTATCCCCGGAAACATGTGAAGGGTGCAATTTTCCTGCACATTGCAGCCATCTTCTAAAATTATTTGCCCCCAGTCGCCACGCAGCGCTGCGCCTGGCCCTATGTAACAATCTTTGCCAATGATTACATTGCCGGTAACAGCAGCCTGCGGATGAACAAAGCTAGAGGCATCAATAATGGGGATGTAGTTGTTGAATTTGTAAATCATGGTAACGGTTTGTTTGTTCTAAAGCAGGTACCTTTAAACATTGCTACCAAATGCTCCTTTTGATTGCTGATGCTGATATGGTAAAGGCCGGTATTTTTCCCGTTGTGTATTTCTTTTGCTTCAGCAATTAATATATCATTCACATGTACCGGTTTTAAAAAATTAATGGAAGTATCTAATGCAAGCGATAAGTTATTGCGGCTATTGCATGCAAATGCAAAACAACTATCGGCCAACGAAAAAGCAATGCCCCCATGTACCACCCCAAGCCCATTCATCATTTCGGGCCTTACGGTCATCTTTATCTTGCTGTATCCTTCTGCTATTTCAATAATAGAAATGCCCAGCCATTGGCTAAATTTATCCTGGCTTAATACTTTTTCAATCATTTGCTGAGCTGTGCAATTATTTTGTGGCATCATACTGTTTTTTTGTAAGGCATTATTTTCCTGTAAATACCGGTTTTCGTTTTTCTAAAAAAGCAGCTACACCTTCATTGTAATCCAAAGTGGCGGCAGCTTTTTGTTGCCAGGTATCTTCTACTATTAACTGAGTTTCTAAATTGTTAGTCAAAGAATTATTTAAAGCATGTTTTGTAAATGCCAAACCTTTGGTAGGCAATTGAGCAAGGGTGGTTGCAATGAGCAAACTTTCCTGTGCAAAATTTTCTTCTGCAAAAATTTTATAAACCATTCCTATTTTTTCTGCTTCAATGGCCGGCACCTTATCTCCAAGCATCATGTATGCGCTGGCTTTTTGAAACCCGATAAGCCTGGGTAAAAAATACGTGCCGCCACTATCCGGTATCAATCCTATTTTACTAAAAGCCTGTATAAAAGAAGCTGCACTGCTGGCTACCACCACATCGCAGCACAAGGCAATATTGGCTCCGGCACCGGCTGCTACGCCATTTACTGCCGCCATTACCGGCTTGGGCATATTGCGTATTTTTTTTACAATGGGGTTGTAATGCTCAGATAATATCTTGTTTATCCCAATTGCATTATCGCCCGTAAGTTCTGCAAGGTCTTGCCCGGCGCTAAAAGCTTTGCCGCTTCCGGTAATATAAATACAGCGTACATCAGGTATTGATGCACACTCATCTAAATGTGCTTGTAACAATAGCGCCATCTCACGGTTGAATGAGTTGAATTTTTCGGGACGGTTTAAAGTAATAAAGGCAATATTGTTTTTTATTTCAAAAATAACTGGAGACATAGCTTTATAAATAATATGAACTACTAAATTATGAAAAAGAATATTGGCTCTCTTATCCTATTTTGTAAAAAAAGAAATTGGCAACGATTGCGCTATTAAATGGATAAAAATGAATGTGGCATATAGTTTATTTGATAATTAGTTACCTTTATACCCTCAATTTTTATTATGTCAGATACAGCAACCCATACAGCAGCAGCCCTTACATCAAAAGATTTTGCAACAGACCAGGAAGTACGATGGTGCCCCGGCTGTGGCGATTATTCTATATTAGCTCAGGTACAAAAAGTAATGCCTACACTTGGTATTCCAAAAGAAAATTTTGTAATCATTTCGGGCATTGGATGCAGCAGCCGTTTTCCATATTATATGAATACCTATGGTATGCATAGCATTCATGGCCGTGCTACAGCTATTGCCAGTGGCTTAAAAGCTGCAAGGCCTGAGCTAAGTGTGTGGATAGTAACAGGAGATGGCGACTGCCTGAGCATTGGTGGTAACCACACCATTCATCTGCTTCGCCGAAATTTTGATGTAAATGTAATGCTCTTTAATAATCAGATTTATGGGCTTACCAAAGGGCAGTACTCGCCTACATCAGAAGAACACAAGGTTACCAAAAGCACCCCAATGGGTAGCATTGACCATCCCTTTAATCCGCTGGCATTGGCTATGGGAGCCGATGCAAGCTTTGTAGCCCGCAGTATGGACAGAGACCCCAAACATCTTCAGGCAATGCTGTTGCGTAGCCATGCTCATAAGGGGGCATCTTTTTTAGAAATTTATCAAAACTGCAATATTTTTAATGATGGGGCTTTTGAAGTGTTTACAGAAAAAAACAGCAAGCCCGATGAAGCATTGTTTTTAGAACAAGGCAAGCCTTTGATATTTGGCGCTTCTCAAAATAAAGGAATAAAGTTAGATGGCTTTAAACCTGTAGTAGTAGATTTATCCGAAGGGGCATCTGCCGACGAACTTTGGGTGCATGATGAAAAAGATTTTTTTAAAGCGCAGATACTTACACGAATGTTTAACAACCCCTATCTGCCTGATCATTTGCCAAGGCCGTTTGGCGTATTTTACGAAACCGAAAGGGCTTGCTACGAAGATGTACTGGCCATGCAGATTGAAGAAACTATTGCACAAAAAGGCAAAGGCAGCCTTGATAAATTATTGAGGGGCAATGAAACCTGGACAATCAGCTAAATACTTCTTCTGATTTTTTTCATAACAATTACCATTAAACGAAAAAGCTTGCTAACAGATAGCAGGCTTTTAGTTTGCTATCAATAATGATTAAATGGATGTAAATAAAAAGCTGCTGTACAATTAAGAACAGCAGCTTTTTACAATGAATACCCCGTTTATTATTTATTAAGAAATGTATTGTTTGCCGGAAAGATATTCTGCAATTTGAATAGCATTGGTAGCAGCGCCTTTACGTAAGTTATCACTCACTATCCAGCAGTTAAGCGTATTAGGCTGTGTTTCATCTCTGCGGATGCGCCCTACAAATGTTTCATCTTTATCATGTGCTGTAAGTGGCATTGGATACAGAGCGTTGGAAATATCATCCTGTACTACCACGCCTTCTGTTTTTGAAAGCAGTGCTTTTACATCATCAAGGTTAAAATCATTTTCAAATTCAATATTCACGCTTTCGCTATGCCCGCCCATGGTTGGTATGCGTACACAGGTAGCCGTTACCTTTACCGATTCATCTTCCAGTATTTTTTTTGTTTCTTTCACCATTTTCATTTCCTCTTTAGTGTAGGCATTATCTGTAAATACATCTATCTGGGGAATAACGTTAAGGTCTATGGCATATTTATAGGCCATTTCACCCTCTACTCCTTTACGTTCATTCATCATTTGTTGTACAGCTTTTACTCCGGTACCGGTTACGCTTTGATAAGTGCTTACTACCACCCTTTTTATTTTGTATTTATCATGCAAAGGTTTTAGTACAATCACCATTTGAATGGTAGAGCAATTGGGGTTGGCTATTATTTTATCATCGGCAGTAAGTACATGTGCATTTACTTCGGGCACTACCAATTTTTTGGAAGCATCCATGCGCCATGCGCTGCTGTTATCTACAACTGTAATGCCTGCTGCTGCAAACTTTGGAGCCCACTCAAGGCTGGTATTGCCTCCGGCAGAAAAAATAGCTACAGCCGGCTTGGCATCAATAGCATCCTGCATGCTTACCACTTTATATTTCTTTCCCTTAAAATCAATTTCTTTTCCTACTGATCTTTCAGATGCCACTGGCAACAGTTCTGTTACCGGAAAATTTCTTTCTGCCAGCACCTGCAACATTTTTGTACCTACCAGGCCGGTTGCGCCTACTACAGCTACTTTCATAATTTTAAATATCCCTTTCGGGGTTTTTTGGTTAAAAAAAAGCCTTCCCATTTTAGGAAGGCCTGTACTTATTTTGATAAATAAAACAACTAACCCTCCTTGCAAAAGGAATGTTTCTTAATTGTCTTATTTAAACTTTTTATTATCATTATGTGTGCGAAGCTAATAACTAATTAATAAACTACCAAAGATATTTAACAGTTAATGATTCTAATAGCTGAAAATATTTTATAAAGTAAGTATCTTTAAAACCTAAGTAAACTAATTATGAGAATTAAATTGCTTCTTTGCCTGGGAATATTATGGTTCGCCCAAATTTCTCATGCACAAGTTTCAGAAAATTTTAATGATGGCGATTTTACCAATAATCCTGCATGGGTGGGAGGTACTTCAGATTGGATTGTAAATAGTTCATTTCAATTACAGAGTAATAATACATTTGCCAATAGCACTTTTTATTTAAGTACGGCCAATACTAAAGCTACCAGTGCCGAATGGGATTTTTATTGCCAGATTGCATTTAATCCTTCATCAGCCAATTATGTGGATGTGTACCTTACTGCTTCTGCCAGCGACCTTACTTTAACTACTACCGCCGGGTATTTTGTTCGCATAGGAAACACTGCAGACGAAATATGCCTTTACCGCAAAGACGCAACCGGGGTAATTACTAAAATAATAGATGGGGCAGATGGGGTGTTGAACAACAGCAATAATGTGATGAAAATAAAAGTAATCAGAGATGCTTCTAACCAATGGATATTATCGAGAGACCTAAGCGGAACAGGCAATTCATACAGCACTGAAGGAACGGTAACAGATGCAACAATAACCACTTCAGCCTATTTTGGAATACTGGTAAAGCAAAGTACCGTTGCCAGTTTTGCACAACGACATTTTTTTGATGACATCAGTGTTACCAATTATGTTCCTGATGTTACACCCCCTGTTTTACAATCTGCCACAGTAACCTCTGTAAACAGTTTAGATGTTTTATTTAATGAAGCCCTCGATGCAGCCAGCGCTACATCATTTGCAAATTATGTAGTCAATAATTCCATCGGCTCTCCCGCTACCGTTATTCAAGACGGGGCAAATAAAGCATTGGTACATTTAACTTTTGCCGGAACTTTTGCCGATGGGGTAGTAAACCAGCTTACAGTTAATAATGTAAAAGACCTGGCCGGAAATGCTATCACAAATGGAACTACTACATTTACTTATTTTGCTCCTTATGTGGCCAAGCCTTATGATGTAGTAATAGATGAAATAATGGCTGATGAAACCCCCGCAGTAGGCCTGCCCGAAAGAG
>JAFDXD010000109.1 GCA_018268135.1 Bacteroidota bacterium | reverse complement strand
CTATTGTACTACGGTCCCGGCTAAAAATTCTTTGCCCGGCTTTTGTACTTATCTTCGTCATTAAGTCGCAATCAAGCTGAAAGAAGCATTGAATGTCCTTCCTTCTAATACATAGCCGTTGAGCGGAACTAAATTGAAATTTTGGTCATTATGGACAAAAGTGAATTATCAGAATCTAAAAGTTTTATTGTAAAAGAATCAGTTGTGATTAATGCTACTCAAACTATTTTTGTACAAAACTCAGCTTGGGATATACACAAAACAAAGGAGAAGAAGATGTAATTGAAGCAACTGAATTTTATTACTCAAAATGGAAAGAAAAATTGTCTTAGGCTTCTTACAACATGAACTGTGTAAAAAACCAAATAAAAAAACAACTTCTTTACGATTATTCTGGGCTGCGGTTCCGGCTGAAAATTCTTTGCTCATCATTTGTACATTTTCTGTACTTTAGTTTTTCATTCGGCTGATCCCGATAATTATCACAAGCTAAATGGAACATTGAATATACTGCCATCAATGCGTGGGCTTTGTGTGCCACCCTATTAAAACTTTCAAAAAAAGAATCTACCAAATTACACCTGAAATATTTCTTTTAAAGCAATCGCTTATTTATTTTTTCAAAGAAAGTATTCTTGTAAGTATTTCCCACTGGTAATTCTTTACCCAAAACCCAGACAGAATCGGTGTCTGTTTTTTCTATTTTATCAAGTGATACCAAAAATGATTTGTGGATTTTTACAAATTGGCTTTCAGGCAGATTTTCTTCGAAATATTTTAACGTATTGTAAGTCATAATCTGTTCCATCTGGGTATGAAGAATTACATAGTTTTTGATACTTTCCAAATAAAATATTTCTGATATTCTGATTTTCTTGAACCGGTTTCTACCATCGGTTTTTACAAAGAAAAAATCATCAGCTTCCGTTGAATTATCCCTATTCTCAGATGATTGAATTTGATTCCTTACTTTCTCAACAGCCTGAATAAAACGGTCAAAAGAAATAGGCTTCAACAAATAATCTATCACATTCAACTCATATCCTTCTAATGCAAACTGCGCATAAGCAGTGGTAAAAATAATATTGATTTTACCCTTCAACAACGTAGAAAGTTGTATCCCGGTCAATTCTGGCATCTGAACATCCAAAAACAAAATGTCAGGTTTATGTTTATCTACCAATTGTAGTGCCTCTATGGCTTTGTTGGTGGTTGCAACACATTCCAGATTGGGTAATTGCTCCGTATATTTCTGTAATATACGCACCGCAGGAGGCTCGTCATCTACTATAATACAGCTTAATATTTTATTCATCACTACAAAGGGATATGAAGTTCAACTTGATAAAGTTCTTGTGTTTTCTTCACATCTAATACATAATTTTCACCGAACAAAATATCTAAACGCTTCCGTACATTTTTATTTCCGATACCTTTTTCATCATAGTTTTCACTGTTGATTAAATAATTTGCCACCATAAAATTCAGTTGGTTTTTGGTGGCTTTCAATTCTATTTTTATGGGTTTGTCTGCCTTTGTTACAATTCCGTGTTTGAAAGCATTTTCTACAAAATGTATCAACAATAAAGAAGGAATCTTAATCTTGTCCTCATGAAATGAAAACTCAAATTGGACTGCTAACTGATTATCAAACCGACGTGAAAAAAGAGTGATGTAATTTTGGAGAAACTTAATTTCATCTTTCAAATACACTTTATCGTTTTCGTTTTCATAGGTAACATACCGAAGCATATCAGAAAGTTTCAGCAAATCATCTGCTGTCTTTGGATGTACATCCATTAAATCGGCATAAAAACTATTGAGCGTATTGAATAGAAAATGTGGGCTCAATTGATTTTTCAGATTTTGGAGCTCAGCCTGTTTTTTTTCCAACAACAATTCATTCATCTTTTGATTGCTGTTCCAGATTGTTTTCAGAAAATAGAAAACCAGGCTATACAATATGATTCTGATGGCAAAATAGGAATTATCATAGATATAAAAAGATGTCTGCAAAGAATCCTCGGCATAATTGTGATATCCGGTTATCTTGAAGATGATAACTTCCTCAAATAAATACCTTAATGCCGGAAATAGAAAAATCAGAAACAGTTGTCCGGTAATTAGCCAGTTCCATTTTTTTCCGGGCAACGTTTTAGGACAAATAAAGGAATAATTCAAATAAAAAATAATTATTTCCAAACCGTTGAAAGCAACCGCTTCTAATATGTACCATAAGTCAAAATGGTGCCTATCGGAAATCCTGTTGAAATAAAAATTCATTCCCAGAAATAATATCCAGAAACCTATGTGAATGTATATTTCCTGCTTTTTAGTCACACAACAAATGTAGAAGATTTAACTTCAGTAACACAGCGGTTACTTCACAATATATTAAACTTTATATGAAATGGCTTTTTCACACAACGAAACATTTTATATTGAATTTTTACACGTTTTTTTTCTGAAAAACCATGTTTCATTTATTTGGAAAAATAATGTTGTTTTATGAAATAATCTTGTATTGAAAATTAATTTCAATATGAAAAAAATACTGTTTGCACTCCTGACATCTTTAATTTCTTTTCCGCTGGCAGCACAAATTTCTATCAAAGGAAATATAATAGATTCCAAAACCGATGCGGCAATTGTAATAGCCGATGTGGCACTATACAAAATGGCAGATAAAACGTATGTTAAATCTGTTAGAACGGATGATTCCGGAAATTTCAGTATCGAATTATCAGAAAACCCCAATATATTTTATCTGGAAGTAGAAGCTTTGGGATACCAACCGCATACTGTTGTGCTAAAAGACTCGGGTTCACTTTTAATCAAATTAAACCCTGACACAACACAAATACTAAATGGAGTTACAATTGTCTCCCGAAAAAAGGCTGTTTCTATAAAAGGCGATAAAATCGTTTATGATGTAGAACAATTAGGCATCGGAACAGCAAATAACGGTTTGGAAACTATGCAGCAATTACCGGGTATTTCTTTGGATAAAGATGAAAATATAAAATTTAGAGGAAGCACAGGAGTACAGATTATGATTAACGGCAAAAAATCGATGCTTCAGGGCGATGCTTTACGTGAATTCATTCGTTCCTTAAAAGGCGACGATATAAAGTCTGTAGAAATCATTTCTCAACCTTCAGCACGATACGAAGCAACGGGTACAACAGGAATTTTAAACATTGTATTGAAAAAAAATATTTCTAAAACTTTGGGTGGAAGTATTTATACGTATGGTAAATATGGTGAGTATTTTGGGTTCCAAAATGGCGGTCGCTTTTTCTATAATGACAAAAAATGGAGCGTGAATACGAACGGTTCTTATTACAATGGAAAATCGTTTAATGATCGTTCTGTGAATCAAACAATACAATTAGGCAACAACACACGAAACTTAAACCAGAATAATTATTGGCTGCCCAAAACAGAAAATTATAGTTTCAATTTGGGAATAGAACGAAAACTTGATAAAAACCAACTCATCAGTACGGAATGGCAATGGTACAAAGAAAATGAAAATGCCAAGACAACAGGAAAAACATTTGATTACTCAAATAACACATTACAAAACGAGGTTAGTTTATTCAAACAAGATAAAACGCCTGTAAATCAAGTCTCCGGAAATCTATTTTACAATTTTACTTCCGATAGCCTGACCACAAAAATCGATGCACAGGTCAATTATGGTTATTACAAAAAATCTATCGAAGGTTTTCAACAGAATGATTATATCAATGGAGAAATTGACAGATTGGACGGGATTAACCAAACCAAGTATAACATGCTGAATGCTCAATTGGATTGGAATCAAAAGCTTTCCAATCAATTCAATTTGGAAAGCGGTGCAAAAATGTCTTTTGTAGATATGAACTATTTTAACCGATATGATGCCATTCAGGGAAGCAATTTCATTATTCCTGACAGCTTAATGGTGAATGATTTCAGCTACAAAGAAAAGCTGACTTCGGCTTATACTCAACTTAATTACAGCAAAGAGAAATGGAACTTTCTCGCTGGATTACGAATGGAAAATTATCATTATGAAGCTACATCTAACAAAAATCAGAAAACCAATAACGGCACTTATACCAATTGGTTCCCGTCTGCTTCCATAAATTATGAAAATGGGCATCATCAATACCGATTGAGTTACAGCAAACGTATTTCGAGGCCTGGCTATCTTACGCTAAATCCTTATTTCCAATACCTGGATGCCTATAGTATTGAAAAAGGGAATCCTAATTTAAAACCTCAAATTTACCATAGCTTTGAATTCAATTATATTTATAAAAACTCTCTTTCCTTTGGACTTTATGGATACTTATATAAAGATGGATTTTTGAATGTAATTGATTATCAGGAAAATCAAAATTATAATATTTTGTATGAAAGTAATGCCTCCAATGGTTCCCGTTTTGGTTTTTCTACAAGCATACCGTATAAGGTTGGAAAATGGTGGACGATGCAATACAGCATAGATACTTATTTGAGTTCTGAAAAATCGGAGATTTCCGATTATACTTATGACGGAACCGGATACGGCTTTGAATTCAATATGTATCATCGTTTCACTTTACCAAAATCTTGGTTAATTACTTGGAATGGATTTTTAAACTGCCGGAGTAAAACACCTACCGGATATAATCCTGTAACTTATGATTTCAGCACTTCAGTTAGAAAATCATTCATAGATGAAAAATTACAAATCGTTGCAGGCTGCACTAATTTCCTGAAGAAAAGTATGTGGAATAGTTACTCCACCGTTAATAATGCCACTACGCATTGGATCAATAAATGGGAAACTAGAAAATTCTATTTGCAAATAACTTATAGATTTGGAGGGAATAAAGAGAGAAAAGTAAAAAGTACTTCTTTAGATGATGAGAAGGACAGAATATAAAAAGAAGAGCGGGCGCATAACATGAACTGTGTAAAAAACCAATTTTTTTACGGTTTTGCTGAGCAGTAATTGGATTGATAAAGCCTGTTGTATTTTTACTACTGTAGGTACTTCAACAAATTAAATGTTTGACCCCGTAGGGTCTTATTTTTATAGAAACAACAATCTTCAATAATCATACGACCACGATGGGGTCGAAAAAATCACAAACACAATTTTTATCTGTCATAGAAAAAGTTGAGGACTTATGTTTTAAGTTATTAAAGAAATTTCTGTGTTTATTTTAATCTACTTCAATCAACCATTTATTAAAATAAAATTTTTAATGCCGGAAAATAAAGCAGCCTGAAAATGATTGTAATGGCCAAATAATTTGGATATTTATATAGTTAATGGTAGTTTTTAGACGGACTGCCGTTGCAAGCAATTATTGGACACCCTAAAATTGACAATTCATTATGGGTTATGAGTTACATATTGTAAGACAAACAGATTATGAAGACGGTGAAGAAGAAAGTAATATTTCTCTTGACGAATGGCTATCTTATGTTTCAACAGACAAAGAACTGGAATTGACAAATGGTTACGAAATGAATATTCCAGGAATTGAAACAACTTGGCAAGACATACCAGGTTTTTGCAATTGGGTTGGGCATCCAAGAAGTGACGCTGACACAATACCTTGGTTTGACTTTGGTAGCGGTTGTATCAGTACAAAATATCCAGACAGCGACACTATAAAAAAGATGATTAATATTTCAATTGCACTAAATGCAAAAGTTCGTGGAGACGACTTTGAGTATTATGACGAAACATATTTTACAAATGGTGGACACCCGATAATTGAACAACAAGCAGACATAAATATTGACAAACCAATTGAGAATAATTTTAAAAAACCTTGGTGGAAGTTTTGATGACAACAGTTACAGTTTTTTCGCCTTGGTGGAAGAAAAAACTGCATGTAACATTGGGCTTTATACAAGTTGGGCATAATAATGTAACATTAGCCAATTGCAAATCCCAGCCTAAGTTCGGTAATACGATTTACTATCAGCTTTTGTACTTAACTTCAACAAAAAATAAATCCGGGTAGCGGCTCCGGCAGAAGGAATACTACTTCCCAACCTGCATAAAGCCTTGTCCGTTGTTGACGGTTATTTTTACCGACAGCTGTCAAAATACTACACTTACACATGAATCTTTGTGTCATTATTACCGAACGACTCTACTTGAGAAGGTGGATTGAATCAGATACCCAGCAATTTATTGAGATGAACAATGACCCAGAGGTAATGCAATACTTTCCAAATAAGTTGACTGACACCGAATCACTGGATTTACTAAAAAGGATAAATAATTCTTTCGACTGTAATGGTTTTGGATTATTTGCAGTTGAGAAAAAAGAGACCAATGAATTTATTGGGTTTACTGGTTTTGCAATACCTAAATTTAAAATGTTTTTCACGCCATGCGTAGAAATTGGTTGGAGATATAAACGGAAAAGTTGGGGTCAAGGTTTTGCTACAGAAGCTGCAAAGGCTTGTCTAAGATATGGTTTTGAAACGTTGAATTTTGACAAAATTGTTTCTTTTACTTCTGCGACCAATAAGAAATCAGAACAAGTAATGCAAAGAATTGGGATGAAATATGTAACGGACTTCAATCACCCGGAAATTGACCAGACAAACCGATTATGTCGACATGTTCTTTACGAAATAGCAAAGTAAGATTTTAGCCTCTCGAAATATAAAAACAACCGCCAACATTCGCATTGGCAATAGCAGGGCAGACGTACATTCCATCAACTTCGGTTCGCTATTGGGCTGCGGTTCCGGCTAAAAATTCTTTGTTCATCTTTTGTACAAATTCAGTATTTTAGTTTTTCATTCGGCTGATCCCGAAAATTATCGGGAGCGAAAGGAGCATTGAATATCCTGCCATCGAAAATACTTGACCTTTAGCGGCAGGCAATCGAACAATCTTTCACCGTAATTTTATCATATATGGCTACCAAAAATCAAATACTTGACATGACACCTGTAGGAATGAAATTTATTGTGTTGCAGTCGAATGCTGACTCTGGTGGAAAATCGTTGGACCTGCATTGGGAATTGCTACCTAAATGCAATATGAAAAACCCTTTAGTACATATCCACCCAAACGCCATCGAAACTTATGAAGTGCTTGAAGGAGAAATGGAATTTTTTGTGAAAGACAAATGGATGATAGCAAGAACAGGCGACAAACTTACCGTTCCGAAAGGCGTATCTCATGCTTTCAGGAATCCGACAGAAAAAATTGTAACAGTTTACAATACGCACAAGCCTGCACTTAGAATGGAAAATTATTTTGAAGACGTTTGCAAAGTGTTGGATAAACTTACAGACAATAAAACAAAAGAATTTAAAATGAACCTGAAGTCAATGCTTTATATGAGTGTACTTATGAATAATTATCGGGAGGAGATAGTTGCCAAAAGTCCACCTGATGCAACTATTAAACTTTTGGGTTTTATCAGTAAGCTAATAGGAGTAAACTATTGAATTGTGGAATGAGCAGACTTGAAAAGACGATGTATATCGACTTGCCAGCCAATAACTTTGCATTGGCTATTGCAGGGCAGGCCTGTAATACATCAGCCTTTTATTCGCTATTGTACTACGGTCCCGGCTAAAAATTCTTTGCCCGGCTTTTGTACTTATCTTCGTCATTAAGTCGCAATCAAGCTGAAAGAAGCATT
>JAFDXD010000108.1 GCA_018268135.1 Bacteroidota bacterium | reverse complement strand
TCTTCTACCACCTGTAATTTAAAGGCTAATGTGTAATCTTTTTGAGTCCGTTTACGCAATCGAAACTGTCCTTTGTTCATAATGGTGACATTGTTTTTGTGTCAACCTATTTTAGGACGAGGCACAGAAGAAATAAAAAAAAAGGGGACCAGGCTAATATTTCTTTTTTTGCATTTACTGCTACACCCAAGCCAAAAACATTAGAGCTATTTGGCACCACAAGAAACGGCCAAAAAGAAGCTTTTGACCTCTATTCAATGGAGCAGGCTATCAAAGAAGGCTTCATCCTAGACGTTCTGAAAAACTACATGAGTTGGAAAAGGTATTACAAACTAATAAAGCGTACGGAGATTGCCGATAAGGAATATGAAAAGAAGAAGACAAAGTTGAGTTTGAAAGAATGCGTAACAAAATATATGCAAATGATGAGTTGATGAGTTTCTTCAATAAAAAGAATAGTAAAGACAATATTCAGGATAAATTCAACGAGGAAATTGATAATGAGTTGTTGAATTTTATTAACACTAAACTGGAACTGTATAATAAACTTTCAGAAGATAAAGTGAACCTGATGTTCAAGCGTCTTTGGTTCAACGATATTTACGACCAAAGGGTAAGAGGTATAATGAAATAAAAAATTATTGCATGGGTGTACACCGGCTTATGTGTTTCTTACTGATGAGGTAAGTTTATTTAAATGAATGGTTGAATAAAATGGGCTAATCAAAATATTACAGTTGGTATTATGATGAGCTGTAAGCGTTTTTAAGAATACAAAATATTTGTTACACCTAATGAAAAATGAAAATACCAAACGGGTTACAACTTTTATTTAGAAACATTATTTTGGTAGCAGCTTTCCAGTAATTCATTCTTCGTTATCTTATATCCTTACCCTGCCCCACTTTTTTATTTTTCCCCAGCCTGCGTATGGCAGCATAATTGTGCCTCTACTCGTCGCTTTATATTTTACCCGTAGCCGGATTGTCATGGAATTGTAAATAAGAGTATTTGAATACTTTTATTTGAAAACATTCATTAACTTTGCTTCATTATTTTAAACTTATTTTTATGAACAGCAGTACAGACAATATTTTAAACGTAACATTATTGGAGCCAAAACAAAAACACCCTACCATCTTTGCAAGGTTTGATGCTTTAGCAAAAGGCGAGAGCCTTACCATTCACAACGACCACGACCCAAAGCCGCTCTATTACCAGCTATTGGGCGAAAGAGGCAATGTATTTAAATGGGAATATTTGCAACAGGGGCCTGAATGGTGGGATGTAAAAATTTCGAAAAACAATGCAGGTGAAACAGAGGAAACCTTAGGAGAAATTGCCGTAAAGGACTTACGCAAAGCTGAGATATTTAAAAAATATGGCCTCGATTTTTGCTGCGGCGGCAAAAAAACTGTTAAAGAAGCCTGTGCAGAAAAAGGGCTGGATGTTACTAAAATAGAACAAGAACTTCAGCAGGCAGACAAAGTAATAGCAACCCGGGCGCTGCCTTACAATGATTGGAGTATTGATTTTTTAGCAGACTATATTGTAAATACCCACCACAGTTATGTAAGAAAAGAACTGCCTGAAATAGTAAAATATACTGATAAAGTAGCCCAGGTACATGGGGCACAGCATCCTGAATTGCTAACAATAAAATCATTGGTTCACGAAGTGGATGCAGAACTTACAAGCCACATGGTAAAAGAAGAAAAAATATTATTTCCTTATATAAAAAAACTACTGTCTTCAGATAAAAAAGAGATAGCCGCTTTTGAATCTCAAATTGGAAATGTACAGGCTCCCATTAATATGATGACCATGGAGCATGAATTGGTGGGCAAAAACATGGAAGAAATAAGGGCTTTATCAAAAGATTATACATTACCGGAAGATGCATGTGCTTCATACAGCTTGTTGTACAAACTGCTGGATGAATTTGAAAACGATCTTCACATTCATATCCATCTGGAAAACAATATCCTTTTTCCGAAAGCCTTGAAATTAGGCAAAGAAAATCCAATACACTATAATTAAACCGCTTATAAATTTCTCTGCCTTGAACTATAACCTTGCCCCCTGCAAGGTTGTAGCTTAACTTTTCAAAAAAAAATATTTATACAAGAGAAAAATTAATTGTTGTGGAAATTAAACATACTATAAGAAGAATATTTGGAAATATTTTTTTGCTTGCCTTTAGCCTTATTGGTTTTTATACCTGTAATGAAGCAGGCAGTAAGCAGCAGGATACCGAAATTTCGGCTACCGGCATTAAAGATAGCCCTACAATTAATGATGTTGAAAATTCAAAAGAAGAAACAAAGTGGAAAGCAGATGATAATACAAATAAAAATGTAGCATCCATCAATGCCATCATACAAAATGCAAATCAATTAACGCTTAATGACTATGTACAAACTTCGCATGAAATAGAAACTATCATCACTAAAATGCTGAAGGAGTGCAAAATGAAAGGTGCAGACCATGAAGCATTGCATCACTGGCTAGAACCCCTGATTGAATACAATAAATCTTTGTCAGCTTCAGCAAATACAGATCAGGCCAAAACAATATTTGAGAAGTTAAAAAATCAAATGAATATTTATCCTTCAATTTTTGAATAATGCTACTTATAAATGCTAATACAAAAATTGCCAGCCTCTTAAAAGAGAATGCAGCAGCGCTCGATGCCATCATCAGTTTATCTCCAAAATTTAGTAAACTAAAAAATCCTTTATTAAGAAAAATATTTGCTGCCCGTACTTCTATTTACATGGCCAGCAAAGTAAGTGGCTGTAGTATTGATGACTTTTTTGAAAAATTGCGCCCCTTAGGTTTTATGATTGATAAAAATGCTGTGGTTGAAGATATTAATGAGAAACAACATTCGCCGGGCTTTGTAATGAATATTAAAAAAGAGGATATAACAGAATTAGATGTACGAGATACCATTGAGAAAGGGGAAGACCCATTGCGTTTAATACTTGCAAGCATAAAAAATTTACAACCCGGAAAAATTTTTAAATTAATCAATTCTTTTGAGCCCATTCCATTAATACAATTATTAAGTAAGCAGGGGTTTGAATATTATGTAGAAAAGATTAATGACAATTTATACTTTACATTTTTTCATTTACAGCATAACCGGCAGGCTAAAGATATTGTTACTACTGTAGCTAACCCAGCAGATAACTGGGATGAAATATTAAAAAAATATCAGGGCAATATTGAAGAGATTGATGTAAGAGCGCTGCAAATGCCTTTGCCCATGCATCATATTTTAAATGCATTAGAAAAATTGCCTGCACATAAAGCTTTATACGTAAAGCATAAAAGGATTCCGGTATTTTTACTTCCGGAGTTAAGAGATCGTAAATTTGATTATCGCATTAAAGAAGTTTCTGATGGCGAAGTATATCTTTTAATTTATAAAGAATAATATGTTTGGGCCAGGCACATCTACCATAAAAAATACCAGCTATAAAGTAGTGCTGCCCTTTTATTTATATGCTGCACTTTCTTTACTTGTAGCCAGCATTTTTTTGCTGATTGATTCTTCCAACTTTACCGGGCATTATTTTCATCCGCATATACTTTTAATAACACATGCAATGGCTTTGGGATGGGGAACTATGATAATATTAGGAGCCAGCCATCAACTTGTACCGGTATTAATTGAGTCAAAATTATACAGCAATACACTTGCCTATCTTTCTTTTTTCTTTGCTGCAGCAGGCATTCCAATTTTATTATACGGGTTTTATATTTTTGATATGGGCTGGCCGGCTCAGTTAGGTGGCAGCCTTGTAATACTATCCATACTTGCGTTTATTATTAACATGGCCAAAAGCATGGCCGATAGCAAACAAGAGAGTGTACATGCTATTTATGTTTTTACGGCATCTATATGGCTGGTATTAACCACTATATTGGGACTTGCTCAGGTACTCAATTTTACAAAAATGATTTTACCCTCCGGCTCCTTGCATTACTTAACATTACATGCACATGCCGGCATTGTTGGATGGTTTCTGTTATTAATGATTGGCGTTGCCTCAAGGCTTATTCCAATGTTTTTAATTTCAAAATATAGTAATGTGCCATTACTTTGGAGTATTTATGCGCTTATAAATGGAGGCCTGTTAAGCTTCGTAATCTTTTTTTTATTTCTTCCTTCTAATAGTTTTTATCTTTTAATACCGGTAATGTTTATACTTTTTGCCATAGTATTATTTATATATTATTGCTATAAAGCCTATGCTTTACGCTTAAGAAAACAGGTAGATAACCAGGTTAGGCTCTCTCTGCTATCCATACTTATGTTATTATTACCTGTAGTAATATTAATGTGTTTGCTTATTTTTTTGCTCAAATATCCGGTTCAGAATATTCACATCACATTGGCTTATGGCTTTGTTATTTTCTTTGGCTGGCTCACAGCTATCATTTTAGGAATGACGTTTAAAACCCTTCCTTTTATTGTATGGAACAAAATATATCATCATCTATCAGGCATAAGAAAAACGCCCAATCCAAAGGATTTGTTTTCGTCAGTAATTTTTAAAATAATGTGCTTTGCATATATTTTAGGATTCATTCTCTTTGCATCGGGTATCATATTGGCTAAGTTGATATTGCTAAATATGGGTTCTGTTTTTTTACTTATTACAGCCTTGTTGTATAACTGGAATGTATTAAAAATTATTTTTCATCAACAGGTAATAGAATGAATGTAACTACCAACGATAATATAAGATGTACCATTGCTTTAGCGGCATTACAAAATGTAATAGACCCGGAGATTGGTTTAAATATAGTTGACCTCGGCTTAATATACCAACTGGATTTTGACGACGATGTAAAAAAACTATATTGCAATATGACGTTAACAACGCAATTTTGCCCCATGGGCGAGTCCATTACTACCGGGGTAAAAAATGCTTTGCAAAATGTATTTTCCGATTATACAATTGATGTTACTCTTTCTTTTAATCCGCCCTGGAGCCACGAAAGGATTTCGGAAGAAGGAAAAAAATTTTTAAATAACTAACTATGCTTAGCTTAACATGTAAAATAGCGATTAAAGCAGTTATCTACATTGCATCAAATACAGACCCCGACTCAAGGGCAGGTATTAAGCAAATAGCTGAGTATATAAATGCAAGTGAGCATACCGTAGGAAAATTATTGCAAAAATTAGTAAAACATTCAATCATCAATAGCAACAAAGGCCCAAGTGGCGGATTTTATATTACAGCCAGGCAAATGGAACAACCAATTATAAAAGTAGTATTAGCCATAGATGGTAAAGATGTGTTTAACCAATGCGGCTTAGGGCTTGCAAGGTGCTCAGCAGCCCACCCCTGCCCCTTGCACAACGATTATAAAGCTGTAAGAGATTTATTTGAAACAATGTGCTCACAAAAAAAAATAAGTGAGCTTTGCAACCCGGTAAATAATGGATTGGCCTATTTAGTTGGTTAGCATTTAAAGAAATTAAGAAATCATTTATACTCGTATTCCATACTTCCTAATAAATTCTTTTCTTTGCCATAGCATTTTTCTTTTATCCGCATTCCATTATCGTAAGTATATTTCCATACAAAGTAATAATTAGTACCTTCTTCTGATGTAGTCATTTGCGTAGCAAGCCCTGCAGCATTGTACTCAAAGGAGTAAACAGGCACCAGGTTTTTGCTCATATCACTGGCAGATACAATATCGGTAAGATGTTTTTTTGCATCGTAATAATAATAAAATTTATTGCCGCTTTTTGTATCTTTTTCAATGGCAATATTACCTTGCTCATCTGCCGCAAAAAGAATAATGGTGGTATCTGCATTATTTTTTACTCTCAGCATTTTTTCAGGCTGGCCTGCTGCATTATAAAAATACAAATGCTGCTCAGATATCTCATTTGTAAAATCATCATCACTTGAGCGAACTATAGATTTTATAGAAACAATATGCCCTTGTGCATCGTACAAATAATTATTATGTGTAACAGCGCTGTTAGAGCTGTCGTTGGTGCTCAGCAATTTACCCTCTTCATCAAAAGAAGAAATTGTTTCAGAAGTGCCTGACACATCAGCCCTGGTAATAAGATCTACAGATTTATAATCTTTACTTAGTTTTTTATGACAAAAAAACCCTTCACTCTGGCTTCCATCAGCTTCATAGCTTTTTATATTTATATCTCTTATTTTGTTTTCTTTAAATTTTGCCATATCAGCCCTAAGTTGCAGATTGCTCAAAATATCTTTATAATAATATTGAGAATAACCGGCAAACGAAATCATCAACAGGCCAATAATAAATGGGGCTTTCATTTTCATGATAAAAATTTATGTGCAAAGTTAGCAAGCTAAGCCATCTTTACTGATAAGATGCAAACAAACTTTATTATTTTTAACAAAAATAAACAGCTTTGAGCCACCTAAAAGAGAGAAAAGAAAAAAATTGTCTTAATTGTAATGCCGAAATTAATGGGCGGTATTGTAGCGTATGTGGCCAGGAAAATGTGGAACCGGCTGAATCTGCATGGCATCTTGTTACCCATTTTTTTAATGATATTACCCACTTTGACGGTAAATTTTTTAGCACTTTAAAATATTTAATATTTAAGCCCGGTTTTTTATCCGCTGAGTACAGGGCAGGCCGAAGAGCAAGCTACCTCAATCCGGTGAGGATGTATGTTTTTACCTCAGCAATATTTTTCTTGATTTTTTTCTCCTCTTTTCATTTCGAAAAAATAATATCTTTTGCACCTACTTATTATGGCAAAACTGAAGAAGCCATCTTCGAAATGGACTCCTTACAATTCAGCAAATTTACCAAAGGCGTAAACAATGGAACCCCAATGAGCAAAGCTGAGTTTAAAAAATACATCGATAGCATTGGCAAAAATGATAATTTAGAATTTGGAGGCAAGTATAAAAGTAAAAAACAGTACGACTCCTTGCTGGCTCTGGGCAAGCTGCATGATAACTGGTTTGAAAGACAGTTGAACTATAAGCAACTTGAAATAAATGAAAAATATAAAGGCAATCAGCAGGATTTAACAAGTGAATTTATAAAAATATTTATTCACAATATTCCGCAAATGCTTTTTGTATCGCTTCCTTTGTTTGCGCTGTTTTTAAAACTCTTGTATAGCCGAAACAAAAAAATGTATTATGCAAGCCATGCCATATTCAGCATACATTTTTATGTATTCATCTTCATAGACTTTTTGGTAATTATTTTATTAAATAAATTAGCCCAAATACCTTCTTTTGGCTGGTTGTATTTTATCAATGTATTACTTTACTTCTATATTTTTTATTATGAGTATAAAGCTATGAGGGTATTTTATCAGCAAAGAAGGGCTAAAACCATCCTAAAGTTTTTGCTCCAAAATGCCTGGCTGCTTTTTATAATGGTGCTTATATTTTCTGTATATATATTTTTATCGTTTTTTAAAATATAAAGTATGCAACCACTTGCCGATGAGTTTTTGAAGCTGGTTCAAATAATGGATGAGCTTAGAGAAAAATGCCCCTGGGACAAAAAACAAACCATTGAAACCCTGCGACAGCTTACCATTGAAGAAACCTATGAGCTGGGAGATGCCATTACCGATAAAAATTGGAAAGGGATAAAAGAAGAATTGGGAGACCTATTGCTTCACATTGTTTTTTATGCAAAAATTGGAGCTGAAAAAAATGAATTTACTTTGCAACAGGTTATTCAAAATGTTTGTGAAAAATTAATCAACCGGCATCCGCATATTTATGGAGATGTAGAAGTAAGCAATGATGAGGAAGTAAAACAAAACTGGGAAAAAATAAAATTAAAAGAAGGGAAAAAATCGGTATTAAGTGGTGTGCCAAAATCTTTGCCTGCAATGGTAAAGGCAATGCGGCTACAGGAAAAATCAAAGCAGGTAGGCTTTGAATGGGAAAATACATCGCAGGTATGGGATAAGGTAAATGAAGAGCTGGGCGAATTGCAGGAAGCAATATCAACCGGCAGGCAGGATACTATTGAAGATGAATTTGGCGATGTATTATTTTCATTGGTAAACTTTGCAAGGTTTTTGCAGGTAGATGCAGAGAATGCCCTGGAGCGAACCAACAAAAAATTTATTCAAAGATTTACAGGCATGGAAGAAGCAGCAGCCATAGAAAATAAATTTTTACATGATATGTCGCTGGAAGAAATGGATGCTCTATGGGAGAAAATGAAAAATAAATAACAAATTCCGCTTTACTTTTAATTTAACACCAATTGCAGCGAAAACCAATTTTTTCAACATTCTTAAAGGAAAATTTTTATCTCCTGGTCATTGCTGCATGGCTTATCACCATTTCATTTATTATTGATAATTACTGGTCTGCCAATTCTAATATAAAAACGGTGCAGGCTAACTTAAATGGATATGTACAAAATGCTGAAAAAGATTTTGAAAAAACTGCCAGGGACTCTTCTTTTACCTCCACGCTTTTAAAAAATAATTATGATGAAGATTTCTTAAATACATTCATTCAAAAAAAATATTTTCTTTTTTATTATAAAACAGACTCTCTTGGCAATGCCCGGCTTTTGCAATGGAATACACAAGATGTATTGCCCAATCCATCTATTTTGTATGCTTCACAAAATAGCGGATTTGTAAAACTTGCCAATGGGTATTATGTATGGAATAAATTACAAAATGATAGCATTGTTACTGTGGGGCTAATCCCAATCAAGTGGAATTATATTGTTACCAATGATTATTTAAAAAATGATTTTTTAAATTACCCGGGCCTCACACCAAAGTACGAAATTGCACAGGGGTCATCTACCGATGGTAATATATCATCCATCAATGGGCATGTACTCTTTCATATCAATGAAAAAGTAACCGATTTTAATTTCAAAAATAATATTAACTCTGTTTGGTTGCGGCTGATAGCAAGCTTTCTTTTTTTCTTATTCATACATTTTTATGCCTCGTACCTTGCTGTCAATAAAAGGCTGATTGCATCTTGCATTTTTCTTGCCAGCAGTATTATTTTATTAAGAGTTGCCAGTTATTTTTTGCCGATCCCTTTAAACTTTAGGCAGTTTGAATTATTTGACCCCGCTGTATATGGCTCTAGTTTAATACATCGGTCTTTAGGCGATTTGCTGATTAACTCAATCTTGTTTTTATGGCTACTTACTTTTGTAAGATACCATTTGCATATACAAAATTTCAGGTTAAAAATTAATACTGCTTTGCAAAAATGGTCGGCCATTTTGATAGCATGTTTTCTTGTAGTAGAAGCTACTTTTTCGGGTGCACATATCATTCGCTCACTTATTGCCGATTCGCAAATTTCATTTGATGTCATCAATTTTTTTAGCCTGAACATTTACAGTGTTATTGGCTTTATCGTATTGTGCTGTGTAGCAATTGGCTATTACTTTTTATGCGAAATAGTTTTATATTTAATAAAACCACTATTATCAAAACCATTTTTATTGCTGTACCTCTTAGTATGCATAGTGGCGCTGATAATACTCAGCATCAGAATATCAGTTATTGTAGAAGGGTTTGAATTATTTGTAACAATATGGTTACTATTATTTCTTTACCTGATGAATGCCGAAAAACTCAATCTCTTTACATCAAGGCTTATCACCTCAAAAATGGTTTTTTGGCTTTTCTTTTTTTCCATATCCATCTCTACCGTAATTATTGTAGAAAATAACAGGAAAGAAATCAGAAATAGAAAACATTATGCCGAAATACTTGCATCAAAATCGGATGCTGCCAATGAAACCCTGCTCAATACCATGCTCACAGATTTTAGAGCAGATTACCTCGCCGGCAATTTTTACAGGTTTAAAACCCAGGATAGCAATCATTTTTTTAAAGACAGCCTTATCAATAACAATTTTTCGGGCTACACCGATAAGTATGATACAAAAATATTGACATACGATGAAAAAGAGCAGCCGCTATTTAATGAAGCTCCCACTGCGTATAACCAGTTAAATACTATTTTAAATACTCAGGCAAAAGCTACCGGCATACCCGGTTTATTTTATTATGATGAAGCCTACGACAGGTTTAGTTATATTACTAAAAAAACAATCGTAGATACCAATCAATCTATTAAAGGATACGTTTTCATTTTAGTAAATCCCAAAAATTTAAGAAGCGAAACTTTGTACCCCGAATTATTTAGTAAGGGCCATAATAATGCAATCGAAAATTCATCTACTTATGCATTTGCCATTTACAGAAATAATAAATTAATAAGCAGCCATAATGATTACCCCTTTGCCACCAGCCTGCCCACGCTACAGTTTGGCGGGCAACCTTACCTACAGCAAAATCATAATAACAATAGCGAGCTTTGGTACAAAGCAGGCGGAGATAAATATGTTGTAATAGTTAAGCCTGACAACCTTCTTATCGAATCTTTTACCCTGTTTTCTTATATCTTTTGTTCCTTCTTACTTTTAACGGCTTTATTCTGGCTAACCAATGTACTGATACGCTCCAGGCTCAATTTCAATAAACTTAAAACCTACTTTCAACTTACCATCCGAAATCAGGTACATGGCACCATTATTTTCTTTAGCACCATATCTTTTTTAATTATTGGCATCGCAACCATCATATTTTTTATAAGCCGTTACGAAAATAATAATCGTGAAAAACTTAGCAATACCATTCACATCATGGAGAAAGAACTCAAAAATGATGTAGATAAAAATTGGCTCAGCATAGATAGTTTACAGATGGCTGAAGTTTCTAACCAGGAAGATGTAGATAAAATAATAAATAAAATATCTGAAATACATGGCGTAGATGTAAACCTCTACAGCCTCAATGGCGATTTAAAAGTTTCTTCCCTGCCATTGCCCTACATCAAAGGTATTGTAAGCACTAAGATGGAGCCCCTTGCCTATTATCATTTACACAACAAAAAAGAGGTACAGTATTTTCAAAAAGAGCATATAGGCAAATTAATTTTTTTAAGCAACTATGTGCCGGTAATAGATGCAGAAGGCAATGAATACGCTTATCTCAATATCCCCTATTTTACATCGCAAAATAAATTAAAGGATGAAATTTCAAATTTTTTGGTAACCATCATCAACTTAAATGCATTTATTTTTTTAATTGCAGGGATTGTAGCTCTGTTTATTACCAATCGCATCACCAATTCTTTTTCGCTCATTGGCGAAAAAATGAAAAGAATAAATCTTGATAAAAGAAATGAAGCCATTGTATGGAACCGCAATGATGAAATAGGCGGGCTTGTTATTGAATACAATAAGATGGTGGGAAAGCTGGATGAAAGCGCCAAAGCCTTAGCTAAAACAGAAAGAGAAGGAGCCTGGCGTGAAATGGCCCGGCAGGTAGCACATGAAATAAAAAATCCGCTTACTCCCATGAAACTGAGTATGCAGTTTTTACAAAAATCTATTGAAAATAATGCCCCCAATGTAAAAGAGCTTTCATCAAAAGTAGCCGGCACACTGGTAGAACAAATAGATCATTTAAGCAATATTGCCAGCCAGTTTAGCCAATTTGCAAATATTGAAAATGCCAAAAAAGAAAAAATAAATTTAACCGAATCTCTTTTATCTGTACAGCAGCTTTATGAAGGCAATGACAATATAAAATTAACCTGGCAAATACCGGAAAGCCCTGTGTACATCATTGCAGATAAAACTCATATAAACCGCTTGCTTACCAACCTTATTCAAAATGGCCTGCAGGCAGCAAGTGAAAACAGCTTGCCCGAAATAAATATTAGTGAACAAATAATTTATAATACTGTACTCATTAAAATAAAAGACAATGGCGTTGGTATTCCAGAAGATATTCAATCTAAAATATTTATACCAAACTTTACAACCAAATCATCGGGTACGGGGCTGGGCCTTGCCATGTGCAAGCAAATAGTAGAGCAAAGCAACGGTAATATTTATTTTGAAACTTCTACCAAAGATGGTACTGCATTTTATATCAATTTCCCTCTTGCACCTTAATGGCTAAATGTTTTTCAACTTTTTTCTTTCAGCAATAAATGCTTCAAACCGGGCTAAACTATAACTGCTGAGGTTCATTTCCTTTGGCAACATTGCTTTTTGTGCTACCAGTATGCCGTACCTAATATCGTCTAATCCATCGGTAACATGCGCATCAGGGTCTATAGATATCAGTACATTTTTTTCTAAAGCATATTCAATATATCTCCAGTCAATATCAAGCCTGCTTGGGTGTGCATTTAATTCTATTACTACATTATTTGCAGCGCAGGCATCAATAATTGTGTGGTGATTTACAGGATACCCGGGGCGACTAAGCAGCAGGCGACCCGTCATGTGCCCCAAAATGGTAGTGTAGGGGTTTTCAATTGCTGTAAGCAACCGCTTCATTGCTTTTTCTTCTGGCATCTTTAAATTACTATGCACAGAGCCTATCACAAGGTCAAAGGTAGATAGTACAGCAGGGCTGTAATCAAGGTTGCCATCATTTAAAATATCGCTCTCAATGCTTTTAAAAATTTTAAAAGGAGCTAACTTCTCATTTAGCTCATCAATATACTCATGCTGAGCTTTAATTTTATCTTCATGTAAGCCCTGTGCATAAAATGCAGATTTACTATGGTCGCTAATTACTAAATACTCCAAACCCCGGCTTATGGCAGCCTGTGCCATCTCTTCAATGGTATTACTACCATCGCTCCAATTGCTGTGGCAGTGTATAATCCCTTTTACATCGCCTTGCTGTATATAGCCCGGCAGTGTACCTTCCATTGCATATTGTATGGCCTTTTTATTGTCTCTCAAATAGGGGGGCAGGTAAGCCTTCCCCTCTTTTTTTAATACTTCAGCCTCTTTGTTGTAATCTTCGGGGTTTATCCCCTTTTGGTCGAGCAGGGCCATAAAATCTACAGGTGAAGAAGTTTGCAAAAATATTCGGGAGGCATTTTGCTCATTTGCCGGGTATATTTTTATATCAATACCTACCGGTGTATCGTAGCATAAAAAATTATTTTCTTTATTTTTTAAAGTAAATCCTTCAGCCTGCTTCAAACTTTTTTCAATGCTTTCTTCCTCAGCAATTATTACAAATTCAAGTTCATTAATTATTTCATTTTGCATCAGCAATTGGCCGGTTGTTATTACCCCTGTATCGCCAAATATTTTTTGCAGAAAACTTTTAATAAATGGCTCCACTTTTTCGGCGCTGGCATACAAGTGGCTACCCATATTTTGTAAATAGAATTCAATTTTTTCAATTACATTTTGCTGTGTTTTTTCGCCAAAGCCTTTGTACAATTTCAATCGGTTTTCTTTACAAGCATACAGCAGTTCCCCAATACTTTCTATCTCCATTTCTTTCCAAATAGTATGTATTTTTTTAGGCCCAATGCCTTTAATATTTAACATTTCAATCACCCCTTTTGGCGTGTTCAAAATCAATTCTTCCAGCATTTTTAGCCTGCCGGTATCCAATAATTCCATTATTTTTTGTGCGCCTGATGCCCCAATTCCTTTAAGAGTGGCTATGTTTTCTTTAGGTATTTCGCTTAGTGGGGTGGTTAATTTTTCAATAGCAAATGCTGTAGACGCATACGATTTTGCTTTAAAAGAATTTTCACCATGTATATCCATCAGCTTGCTAAGCAGCGAAAATGAATCTGCAATTTCATAATTATTCATACTCAAATGTAACAAATGAAAGGCGAATACTAAGCACAATAACAAGAAATCAAAAAAGCCTCAAATGCTGTAACCACAAGGCTTTTAGCAGTATCAAAAAAAAAGCCCCGGTAAAAACCGGAGCTTATTATTTTTTGCTCTTTTATTAAGCAATGCTTACTTCTTTTTAGGAGCAGCTTTCTTAGCAGCTTTTTTAGGAGCAGCTTTTTTAGCAGCTTTTTTAGGAGCAGCTTTCTTAGCAGCTTTTTTAGGAGCAGCTTTTTTTACAGCTTTTTTAGGAGCGGCTTTTTTCTTTGTTGCCATTTTTTTAAATTTAATTGGTTAGTAAATAATACTTAAAAATAAATACTATTTTGATATTACCAAAAAAAATATTAAAAAAATTATGCAGTTACTTTTACTTCATTTACAGAAACAAAAGTTTTATCAGCTTTTGCTTTTCTAAATTCTACCAATCCATCAGTCAGTGCAAAGATGGTAAAGTCTTTTCCAACACCTACATTTTTACCAGGATGATATTGTGTACCACGCTGACGAAGTATGATGTTTCCGGCAAGCGCTGGCTGGCCGCCAAATATTTTTACACCTAATCTTTTGCTTTGCGAATCACGGCCGTTTTTTACCGAGCCTTCACCTTTTTTGTGTGCCATTTTTTCTTATTTAATTTTTAGAATCCTGAAAGTTTTTTTATTCAAAATTCATTAAGCAATTGCAGTTACTTTTATATGAGTATACTGCGTACGGTGTCCGTGTTTTTTACGAAAACCTTTTCTTCTTTTCATTTTAAAAGCGATTACTTTTTCGCCCTTTACAAGGTCGGCAATTATTTCTGCTTTTACGGTAGCTTTTACCCCTGCACTTTGCACATCGTTGCCATTGTGCGTAAGTAACACATCAGAAAATTCTACTGAATCTCCTGCTTTTCCCTCAATATGAGGAACGTATAAGCTATCTCCTGCTTTTACTTTAAATTGCTGTCCTGCGATTTTTACTATTGCTAACATAACATACCTAAATTTAGGACGGCAAAGGTAAGGGTTTATACTTTAAGAGAGTAAGTTTTTTTAAACTTTATTGGCCATTTTCTCCAATTTTTCTGCTTTTGGCCTCTACCTGCTGAATTTCAATGCTTTTGTACGCCATCGGCATACCATTACCTGGCATTTGCCCCGCTTTTCGCTCCTACTCCGGCACCATCCTTCCGCACTAAAAACCCTCACCGGGGTATCCGCTGCAATCGGGCGTAAAAATTCATCAGCCCCACAAATTGGTACATATATATATGGTATTCACCGGCATTTATACTGCCATTTAATAATACAAGCTAATTATTCCCGCAAAAAAACAAGCGTTTTTATGGCTGTAACAACAGTTAATTTACCGTCAGAGGTAAAACTATACTGATAGGCGCTGCCAAAGTTATTTGTAAAAAAATCAGCCCAGGGTAATTCATATATTTGTGTCATTGAAAATCCCTTAATACTTATTGTATGGTTACTCCCTGTAGTATAGCTACCTCCATCAATGGAATTTACAAGCGTATGCCCCGAAAAACTACCAGATGAAGGCCCCGTAGTAACAAATGTAATTTCCACATCGCCTTTTACAGAGTCGGGCTTCGTCATCTCCTGCCCTGTAGCATTGTCTTTTACCACTACCATTTTCCATTTACCATCCAGAGTATTATTGATTACATTGAACCAGTTATTTTTTTTACAGCTCAATTGTACCAAACAAATGGCTGTTATAATGATGAGTAAGCGTTTCATAGCAAATATTTTTATCAATAAAAAGGCATCCGTTACCGGCAAAATGCTGCACTGAAAGATTTAGGTAAATATTATTGCCCCAATTTTACAGCAATCGCTCAAAAATAGGTTTATTTTTGAATAGACGTTATGAATATATTACGCAACTTTTGTAAGGCTATTTTTAGTTTATATGCCTTCATCGTTTTTTTACTATTAATGTTTTTGCTGTTTCCTTTTGCGGTAATAGCATCTTTTTTTGGCCGTATAAAGGGCGGCAATTTTATTTATAAAATTTGCAGGCTTTGGGCAGATATTTTTATGCTGCTAACTTTTATCTATCATAAAAATATTTTTGAATATCCTAAAGCAAGTAACCATGCTGTGGTATTTGTATTTAACCATATTTCATATATGGATATACCAATATTGATGAAAACTTTTCGCAGGCAACCCATAAGAATATTAGCCAAAGCTGAGATGAGCAAAGTGCCGGTATTTGGTTTTATATACAGGCAGGCCACAGTAATGGTATGGAGAGAAAATACTGCTGCCCGTGCAAAGAGTTTAATGCAGCTTAAAAGTGTTTTAAAAAAAAATATATCAATTGTAATAGCGCCGGAGGGTACATTTAATACAACACATCAGCCGCTCAAAGAGTTTTATGATGGGGCTTTTAAAGTAGCTATCGAAACGCAAACGCCCATACAACCGGTTATATTTTTAGATGCATACAACAGGCTACATTACAAAAGCATTTTTTCATTTACACCCGGCAGGTCGAGATCTGTATTTTTACAAGAAGTGCCCGTAACCGGTTATTCGGTACAAGATGTAAAAAAATTGAAAGAACAAGTTTACAACGAAATGCAATCAGCGCTGATACGCTACCGGGCAGCATGGATAAAACCACAATAACATGAAGAGCGCAGCTACAGAAATAAATTTTGAGGAAGAAAATTATGACCATTGGGCCGAAATAATTTTACCCCTGGCGCTGCCGCAGGTATATACTTATTCTATACCCATGCACCTATTACCGCAGGTAGTACCGGGCTGCCGGGTAGAGGTAATATTTGGCGCCAATAAAAAATATGCAGGCATTATTAAATCGGTTATCAATAAAGACCCGGGCTTTAAAACCAAGCCCATTATCAATGTGCTGGATGATGTACCCCTGCTTTATCCGCAGCAATTAAAACTTTGGCAGTGGCTTAGTCAATATTACATGTGCTCCGAAGGAGAAGTAATGGCAGCAGCATTGCCCACAAATTTTAAGCTTAGCAGCGAAACCATTCTTCTATACAACGACGAGGCCGGGGATGATTTTTCGAACCTGGATGATGAAGAATTTATAGTAGCCGAAGCGCTATTGCTAAAAAAACAATTAAAGCTTACAGAAGTTCAGCAAATATTAGATGCTACGCATGTATATCCCATCATTAAAAAACTTATTGACAAAAATATTTGCTTTATCTGGGAAGAGCTTTCTGAAAGATATAAAATAAAAAAAGAAAATTTTATTGTACTTCACCCCGATCTTAATAATGAGCAGGCGCTTAGCCGCCTGCTAAATGAGTGGAAAGGTGCACCGAAGCAATTAGAGCTGCTATTGGCATACCTGCATATTGATAAAACAGAGGGCGAAGTATCGCAAACTGCCCTGCTCAAAAAATCGGGCGCAACTACAGCACAGCTAAAAGGCCTGGCCGATAAAAATATTTTATTGATAGAAAAAAAAAGTATTGACAGGATAAAAACTTTGCCCAAAAACATCAGTATTAATTTTGATTTAAGTGAGCAACAACAGCAGGGCTTAGACCACTGCAGAAAATTTTTAAACGAAAAAACCGTATGCCTTCTGCATGGTGTAACCGGAAGTGGCAAAACACAATTGTACATCAAACTGATAGAAGAATATTTTACAAAAGGGGTGCAGGTATTGTACCTGTTGCCCGAAATTGCACTAACGGCACAGATTATACGAAGATTACAAAAACATTTTGGTGGCAATATTGCCATTTACCACTCAAAATTTAATAACCAGGAGCGGGTAGAACTTTGGCATAAAATACGCACCGGCGATGTAAAAATAGTATTAGGAGCCCGTAGCGCTTTGTTTTTGCCCTTTAAAGAGCTTGGCCTCATCATAGTAGATGAAGAGCATGATGCATCTTACAAGCAACAAGACCCTGCCCCACGCTACAATGCAAGAGATGCAGCTATTTTTTATGCCTCACTATTTAAAGCAAAAGTTTTGCTGGGTACTGCCACACCCTCTTTAGAAAGTTATTTTAATGCGCAGCAGCAAAAGTATGGCATAGTGTATTTATCAGAAAGATATGGAGGCCTGCAATTGCCCGCCATTGAAATTATCAATACCCGCCAGGTAGTTCAAAAAAAGGTTAATGATGCACCGCCCACCCCCGGCAAAATAATGATAAGCCCACAACTAAAAGAAGCGGTAATTAATGCCATCAAAAACGACAGGCAGGTTATTCTTTTTCAAAATAGAAGAGGATACAATCCTTACTTAATATGCGGCTCTTGTGGATACATACCCCAGTGCAAGCATTGCGATGTATCATTAACCTTACATAAATACAGCAATAAATTACATTGCCATTATTGCGGCAGCACTTATCCCAAAATAATTACCTGCCCAGCCTGTGCTAGTAATACATGGCTTGAAAAAAACTTTGGAACCGAAAAAATTGAAGAACAATTAGAAGAAGATTTTGCATCGGCCAAAATTGCACGAATGGATGTAGATAGTGTACGTGGCAAAACATCTCATGATAATCTTATCCAGCTTTTTGAGCAGCAGCGAATAGATATATTGGTAGGTACTCAAATGGTAGTAAAAGGCCTCGACTTTGAAAAGGTAAGCCTGGTAGGCATTTTAGATGCTGATGGCTTATTAAGTTTTGCTGACTTTAGGGCGCATGAAAGAGCTTTTCAGCTAATGGAACAGGTAAGCGGGCGTGCAGGCAGAAAACATGAGCAGGGGTTAGTATTGATACAGGCTATTAATATTCAACATCCCATTTTACAATTAGTGCAGCAGCATGATTATCAAAAAATGTATGAGCTTGAAATTATTACAAGGAGAGAATTTCTATATCCTCCCTTTAGCAGGCTTATTATAATTACATTAAAACATAAAGATAAAAATATTGTAACGGCCTCTGCAGAAATGCTGGCACAATTGCTAAGGCAGGATTTAAGCAATTATATAGTAGGCCCGGCACAGCCCGTAATTGGCCGCATACGCAATATGTACCTGATGGAGATCATGATAAAACTTCCCAAAGAACATGGCAAAAGCAATACCTACAAAAATGTTATTCGCAATCATATTAACCTGATGCAAAGCCATAAACAATTCAAATCAGTACAGGTAGTAATAGATGTGGACCCATTATAATTTTTTTACACCATTACTCTTACACAAAATTTTTTTAGGCTATACAAAAAATAAAGCCCTGCTATAAACAGGGCTTTAAGAAAACTAATTTTTAAACGACAAGGGCACATTTAGTTTTACGCTGAAGTTTCTTCCCATGTTATGAATACCTCTCAGAGGATCTGCTTCCGACACAAAATATTTTAACCGGCTTAAATGATCGTAATAGCTAACATTAAAAATATTATTAGCCATTAAGTAAAGATTAAAAATAGTTTTACCGGCTTTGTTGCTAATGCCGGTGCCTACTCCAAAGTTAAATAACGTGTACCCTGGCGTGGCAGTTTCGGTATTATCGGCCAGGTACACTCTGTTTTGTGTAGCATAGTACACTGCCTGTGCTTTAATAAATCCATTTACAATATGATGCTCTTTACAATTAATATCATATCGCAATTCTGACAAGCCATGAAAAGGAGGAATAGAAGGAAGATATTTAGAACTATCATTTAAAGCCATCCCGTTGGGGTTGCTCTTGTTCAAAGCATACACAGCAGAGAAACTATTTTCAAAGTGTAGATTTTTTACCGGATGAATATCAATGTTCATTTCTCCGCCATACAAATTTGCTTTGCCTTGTTGAAATTTAAAAGTTTGATTTGGAGCAATGATTACAGAATCCTGCCCATTTACTGCAAGTAATTTTTGATTAAAAATATAATTTGAAATAGTGTTATTAAACAAACTAAGGTTTAC
>JAFDXD010000107.1 GCA_018268135.1 Bacteroidota bacterium | reverse complement strand
GCAATATCCTCATTCTGCAATACTACCCAACGGCTATGCATAAGTGCTTTTTCTGCTATTTGTTTGCGGGGCAATACAGATAATTGCTTTTCTAATTCTTTTTGTACATCATAAAGTATTTGAATATTTTTTGCCAGCAATACTACCTGGCTATCTTCCCCATGCTCTGCCTGACTTAGCAGGTCAGCGGCTACAAATGCAGGCAAAGCAGTTTCATCAGCATATACCAACACTTCGCTAGGGCCTGCCGGCATATCTATTGCAACTCCCTGCCTGTTTACAATTTGTTTAGCGCAGGTTACATATTGGTTGCCGGGGCCAAATATTTTATTTACTCTACCCACACTCTCGGTGCCATAAGCCATGGCAGCAATAGCTTGTACGCCTCCAATACCAAATACATTTTTTAACCCCAGCAATGATGCAGTATATAAAATTGCAGGGTGTATGTTACCATCTTTACCCGGTGGTGTGCAAAGCATTATATTTTTACAACCTGCTATTTGCGCCGGTATAGCAAGCATTAAAAGTGTAGAAAACAAAGGCGCCGATCCTCCCGGAATATACAAGCCTACTGCATCTAAGGCTATTGGCTTTCGCCAGCAGGTAACGCCGGGCATGGTTTCTATTTTAGTAACAGACTGCAACTGTGCCCGGTGAAAAGTATAAATATTTTTTTGGGCAAGTTGAATGGCTTCTTTTAGCTCGGCGCTCAGCAACTCACCTGCATTATTAATGTCAGTTTCAGGTATTTTAAATTCGGGTGGTACGGAGCCGTCAAATTGCAACGCATATTTTCTTACAGCAACATCTCCTTCATTTTGTACTTGCTGCAAAATAGGTTTCACTATCTCTTCCAAAGCTGCAAGATGCATTACAGGCCTTGCTGTAATGGCTTCCCACTCTGATGGCGATGGCTCTGTATAAATTTTATTCATTTTTATTGCAATTATTTTTTTTACATAATCATCTTTTCTATCGGCACTACAAGTATGCCCTGTGCATCTAAGGCTTTTAATTTTTCAATCACATCCCAAAAATCATTTTCATTGACCACACTTTGTATGCTGCTCCAGCCCTCGGTTGCCAAAGGCACAATGGTAGGACTCTTACTTCCGGGCAAAATGTCTGCAATATTTTTTAATTGATGATTGGGTGCATTTAGCAAAATGTATTTATTATTTTTTGCTGTTTTTACAGCATTGATACGCATGAGTAATTTCTCAAGCAATATTTTATTCTCGTCAGTAAGATCTTTATTGGATACCAATACTGCTTCAGATTGCAAAATGGTTTCTACCTCTTTTAGCCCATTTGTAAAAAGGGTACTACCACTACTTACCAGGTCGCAAATAGCATCGGCCAGGCCAATACCCGGAGCTATTTCTACAGATCCGCTTATCTCATGTATTTCTGCAGAAATATTATTCTTGTTTAAATATTGCTGTGTAAGATGTGCGTAAGTGGTTGCAATTTTTAGCCCCTGCAAATCTTTTACTCCACTATACGGCATTTCTTTGGGTACTGCCAGGCTTAATCGGCATTTACCAAATCCAAGACGGTATTGCAGGTTAATATCTTTGTTTTTTTCAAGTAACACATTTTCACCTACAATGCCAATATCGGCTACCTTATCAAATACATACTGCGGAATATCATCATCCCTCAAAAAATAAATCTCTAACGGAAAATTTTCGGCAGATGCTTTCAACTGTTTATTTCCATTGGCTATCTGAATTCCACATTCTTTCAGAAGCTTTACAGACTCCTCATAGAGCCTTCCCGATTTTTGAATTGCTATTTTAAGCATAATTTATTTTAATTTTTGACCATAAAAAAAGGCTTACAATTTGTAAGCCCTTTGTTTAAAATATATGTATCACATACAAATCAGCATAGCTTACCCGTTGGTAATAAATGATGATGATGTATATGGTTGATTTGTATCATTGTGTTGCAAAGTAAAGCAGTTATACTATTTCTACCAAAATTTTTTTATTATTAACAGCCTGAAAACATTTCCATTATTAAAATCCATTAAAATGAATGCCCAGCCCATTGCCTTCCCTGTATTGAATTTTACCATCGGCAAAGCTTACACCTTCAGCAATATCAGTGCTTAGCAACAGCGGCCCGTCCATATCTACATAATGTAGCATGGGCGCCAATTGTGCAATAGCTGCAGTGCCTACAGAGCTTTCGTTCATGCATCCTACCATCACTTTCATGTTTAATTCTTTTGCTTTGCTTATCATACGTCGAGCCGGGGTAATGCCGCTGCATTTTGTTAATTTAATATTGATGCCATTAAAATGTTGGTAACACTTCTCTACATCTTCTTCGGCCACACAAGATTCATCGGCCATTAGGGGCAACTCCGATTTTTCAAATAATATTTTCATCCCCTCCCAGTTATCTTTTGCCAATGGCTGCTCTACAAACTCTACTCCTAATTTTTTTAACCGGGGTATTTTTACCAAAGCTTCATCCAGCGACCATCCTGCATTGGCATCTACCCTAAATACTGCATCGGTATGCTCTCTTAAAGCTGCCACCAATTCCACATCGCCGGGGGTGCCTACTTTTATCTTATAAATTGGCCAGGGTTTTTCTTTCATTTTTTTAACCATCATTTCTACCGTATCTATTCCAATGGTATAATCGGTTAAAGGAGCATTGGCTGTATCAAGCCCCCATAATTTGTACAATTGCCTGCGCTGCATTTTGCCATAAATATCCCAGCCTGCCATATCTAAAGCGCATACTAAAAAAGAATTTTTAGGAAATAAATGGTGCAAATAGTGCCAATACCTCTCAGGATCCTGAAAAGAAAACTTCTCCAGAAAAACTCTTTTTGCCTCCAGGTCTTCTACCATTTTTTCTACAGGAATATTATAATAACTAATGGCAGGCGCTTCGCCATAGCCTTTTATGCCAAAATACTCAAGCTCTACAATAAGGGTTGGCTGATGTGTTTTGGTTCCCTTTGAAATGGTAAAGGGATGTGTAAAGGGCAGATTGTACGTTTTATAATTTACTGCTATCATTATTCAACTATTATAATAATTCCTCATTGCTACCTGCCGCTGTGTAGCAGCATTTGTTTTAATACATGGGTAAATTCTTTTGTTTGTATCAACTCTTCTAAAGTTAGATGCATGCGGTAGTTCCATACATGGTTAGGGTCAGAAGGGTCATTGATTCGCTCAGCATGAATATCTGCAGAGCGAATGGAAGGATCTATGCCAAGAATATCCTGCAATAAAAATACACTCCACAAAGCAGGCGATGCTAAATGCTGCTCTATGATTGCCTTGCTTATCCAGGGCTCACACTGGGCAGGGGCTTCAGAGTGGTTGCCAAGTATATTGTTGAAAAAATAGGGTATGTGCTGGCGCTCATCCTGCCACCACTCCCTGATGGTGCTCATATCATGCGTAGAAGGTGTTACCACGCTCAGGTATGGTGCATACGCAGGCTTGGCAAATATATCGGCCGAATCTTTTGGCATACGCTGCACCTGCAACGATAAAATATTGAGTTGCTTCAATACATCATCCATAAAATGAGGTACCATACCAAGGTCTTCGGCACACAAAAGCATATCAGTGGTGCTTTTTAAAGCTTTTAATTTTTTTATACCTTCTGCTTCCCACAGGGTATTTTGATTTACAAAAAAGTATTGGTGATATAAAGTTTGTAATCGTGCCTGTATATCTATTGATAAATTTCTATAAGAATCCGTGAACAACATGTTTATCCTGAAATGAAAATAACCCGATTGGGTTTCATCTTCTACCAGTATAACGTTGCTGAGTAAACGAAGTAAGGCATCCTGCAAATTTTTCTTTTGCGGATTCTGGTTAAAGTATGCTACTATTTTTTGTTGGGTATTATACGCCGGCTTAAAAGTACCCTTATCCAAAATTGTATTTTGTACCCACGCTGCATCATCGCCAAAGTACTGCTGCAAAATATCATCAGTAATAAAGGGATTGCAAAACCTGTCAATATCTAAATGTATGCCATTATTTTTAAACACCTCTGCCGGTACCGGAAAAACGGGCTGAAAAATACCGAGTGTACCTTCTACACTTGTAATGGGAATGCTCCAAATTCTAAAAAATCCAAGAACATGGTCTATTCTAATAGCATCAAAATAATTTCCTAAATGCTCCATTCGTGTGCGCCACCATTGGTAGCCATCTGCTGCCATCATTTCCCAATTGTAAGTGGGGAAGCTCCAGTTTTGCCCCTTGGTAGAATAATAGTCAGGTGGTGCACCGGCTTGCATATCCATGTGAAACAGCTTGGGATACATCCAGGTATCTACGCTATACCGCCCAATACCAATGGGCAAATCGCCTTTGTAAATAATATTGTTTTTATGTGCATACTCTACTGCATTTTGCAATTGCAGGTGCAAATGATACTGGATAAAATAGTGTAAACAAATTGCTTCGTACTGCTCTGTGCCGGGGCTTGCAAACTCCTGCACTTCCTCTTCATTATAAACACTTAGCTGTTCCCAATTTTCAAATTCGGGAGTAGTATTTACATCTCGAAAGTGGCAAAATACCGCATAGGGTACTAACCAATGACGGTTAAGGTTAAAAAACTCTATCCAGCCAAAATCATTTTTAAAAGTTGATTTTTCAAGCTCATAAATAAATTTTATGGCTTTCATTTTTAATTCAAATACAGCTTCGTAATCAAGCGCTGCTTTATTATTAAGTGGCTGAATAGCATTTGTAATTTCAGTAGGAAACTCAATAGCTGCTGCGTCAGCAATTTTTTGAATATTTAAAAAAAGCGGATGCAGGGCAAAGGGCGAAATAGCAGAGTAAGGATAGGAATCTTTTTCGGTAAAGGTAGCGGTAGTATCATTTACCGGTAACAACTGTATCATTTTAATACCAACTGCATGAGCCCAGTCGGCCAGTAAATGCAGATCAGTAAAATCACCAATGCCCCAGCTATTTTTTGAACGCAATGAAAATACCGGAACATTCACCCCTGCCCCACGCCAGCAATAATTTACAAAAGGAGCATTGTGATAAAGGATGGTAACTTTTTCGTGCTGGTCAATTTGAGTCAATACCCTGTTATTACCTTCTTCAAAGTGTACAATCTTTTTTTCTTCAAAATCGTATAAGGCAATCTTATATTCAATGGGATATTTTTCTTTGGACAAATTCAACTCTGCTACCCAATGATTTTTCTTTTTTTGCAAAAGCGCCGGATTTTCTTTATCCCAATCATTAAAATGGCTGCCGCTACCGGTAAGGCATATTGCATATCGGGATTGCATCTCCGGGGCGATTACTTTAAATATATGAGTGGGATGCTTTGAAACTTTCGTTTTTACTTTATAGGTTTTATCTTTTTTAAATAAAACTTCAAAAGGCCTGGTATTATAAATAGCTTCTAATGCTGGCTGCTGTATTATTTGCTCATAAATATCTACCCCTTTCTTTTTTTCAAATTTGATGGCTACGCTTTTCTTCGGGATGATTTCTTCAGCATATTCATTATAGTTTTGCGATACAAAGCAACTATAAGTAAATTTACTTTTAATATTAAAAAAACTGGTATCAATTACGCCATGCCAGTAATTTTCATTGTAATAATTAAGATAAAAAATACTCTCTGAGGTTTCCTTTCCCTTTTTTTCATCATAAATTAAAATGTAAAGAGATTGACCGGGCTTAGTATTGTACTGAATAAAGAAATTAAGGATCATAAACGCAATTTAAGCAGAAACGAACAATAGTTTTTTATAGTTGCAATTTTTCTTTACAAAAAATACAACAGTTTTATATCTTCACCCTATATTTGCATAAAATATTTAATCAATGGAATCAACTGCTAATAAATCAAGAGGTATTTACTGGATTTTATTTTTACTATCTGTGGTAGGTTTTTTTTGGGTGTATTCTGTAGCGGGTGGCTATTGTACTTTAGTACTTCCTTTTAATTTTACGCTTTTTGCCAAAGCGCTCGATTTAATGTAATTTTTTTATCTTATTGTATAAAAAATGCCTTGTTTTTACAAGGCATTTTTATTGCTGGCAATTTAAGTTATATACTGTTAGAGGTTTACAGCTTGGGCATTGGAATACTTTAAAAAAGCCACTCTTTTAAGGGAGTGGCTTTTATTGTCTATTTTCTTAAATCTTTACTTTACTTCTTCAAAATCTGCATCGGTTACATTTTCTTCGCCACCGGGTTGAGCCTGAGCGTTATCCTTTGTACCGCTTGCTGCCTGCTCGGCGCCTGCTGCCTGTGTATCTTTATACATATCAGCGCTGGCTGCTGTCCAAGCCTCGTTAAGAGCGGTAACTGTGCTGTCAATTTGAGCAATATCCTGAGCTTTATGAGCTTCTTTTAGTTTTTCAAGATTGCTTTCAATTGCGCTTTTTTTATCTGCAGGTATTTTATCGCCATATTCTTTCAATTGTTTTTCTGTCTGAAAAATAAGGCTGTCTGCCTGGTTTATTTTTTCTATTTTTTCTCTCGCTGCTTTATCTTCAGCTTCATGGGCTTTAGCTTCATTTTTCATTTTTTCTACTTCCTCTTTGCTAAGGCCGCTGCCACCTTGTATGGTAATTTTTTGCTCCTTGCCTGTGCCTTTGTCTTTGGCAGTTACATGAAGGATACCATTGGCATCAATATCAAAAATTACTTCAATTTGCGGAACCCCTCTTGGAGCCGGTGGAATACCATCGAGATTAAAAATGCCCAGGTTTTTATTATCCTTAGCCAATGAACGCTCGCCCTGCAATACATTTATCTGTACACCGGGTTGGTTATCGGCATAGGTAGAAAATATCTGCGATTTTTTAGAAGGTATAGTGGTATTGGCTTCAATCAGTGGCGTCATTATGCCTCCTGCAGTTTCAATACCCAATGTAAGCGGCGTTACATCAAGCAACAATACATCTTTTACTTCGCCGGTTAATACAGCTCCCTGTATTGCAGCGCCAATTGCTACAACTTCATCGGGGTTTACACCCTTATTTGGTTTTTTGCCAAAGAATTTTTCTACTATTTCCTGCACTTTTGGAATACGTGTGCTACCACCTACCAATATTACTTCATCTATTTGTGAAGTGCTAATACCTGCATCTTTTAAGGCAGCTTCGCAGGGTTTTAAACAGCGGTCAAAAAGTTTATCAGCAAGTGATTCAAATTTTGCTCGGGTTAATTTTTTTACCAAATGCTTTGGCACACCATCTACTGCCGTTACATAAGGCAGGTTTATTTCGGTTTCAGCAGAAGATGATAATTCTACTTTAGCTTTTTCTGATGCTTCTTTTAAACGTTGCAAAGCCATAGGGTCTTTGCGAAGGTCAATGGCTTCTTCAGCTTTAAACTCATCAGCAAGCCAGTCCATTATTACTTTATCAAAATCATCGCCACCTAAGTGTGTATCGCCGTTGGTAGATTTTACTTCAAATACGCCATCGCCCAATTCCAATACTGAAATATCGAAGGTGCCGCCTCCCAAATCAAACACGGCTATTTTTTGATCTTTGCCTTTTTTGTCGAGGCCGTAAGCCAAAGCTGCAGCCGTAGGCTCGTTTACAATACGGCGCACAGTAAGCCCTGCTATTTCGCCGGCTTCTTTGGTTGCCTGGCGCTGCGCATCATTAAAGTAAGCTGGTACAGTAATTACGGCTTCAGATACTTCCTGCCCAAGGTAATCTTCGGCAGTTTTTTTCATTTTTTGCAATACCATTGCGCTTATTTCCTGTGGGGTGTACAGCCTGCCATCTATGTCAATTCTTACCGTATTATTGTCACCTTTTACCACTTTATAGCTCCAATGGCTGGTTTCTTCTGTTACTTCGTCAAACCTTCTGCCCATAAAGCGTTTTACACTGCTAATGGTATTTTGAGGGTTTGTAATAGCCTGCCTCTTGGCCGGGTCGCCTACTTTACGCTCTCCGTTTTTTAAAAATCCAACTACAGAAGGGGTTGTACGACGCCCTTCATCATTGGCAATTACTACCGGCTCGTTGCCTTCCATTACGGCTACGCAACTGTTGGTAGTTCCTAAGTCAATTCCTATAATTTTTCCCATATTCTTTATTGTTTTTTATATTATTTGATATGCAGGATAGTTGACAATGATTGTGCCAACGAAAAATGTGTGCAAAAATGACAGTATTGCAGCAAAAATGCTACCCACCATATAAAACAGGATTCTTTTAAGAGTTTCTATTGCAGGTTTGAAAACTCTGGCTCGCCATCTTTTTTTACCCTAAATGTAAAATGCCGTTGGGTAAAATAACTAATAATAATAACCAGGCCGATAGAGAATACCTGGGCTATAAATTTATCAATATGCAGGTATTGGGTAAACAGGTTGAGTAAAAAATAATTGATAACCAGGTTTACAAAAAATGATAAAAAGTAGCGGAAAAATTGTACCCTACCCTTCAAAAAAGATGTGGTGAATACAATATATTTATTAAGCAAAAAGCCAATAAAAAACGAAAAAAAAGATTGTACAAAAAGGGAAGCATTTTGCGGCTTAAATACCATAAAACCAGCATCAAAATTTTCTCTCTCAAAAATAAAATGCAGGCAAATAAAATATATAAGCAACCCAATAACGGTATTGCCACCACCGCAGGCAGCATAGCGATAGGTTTGCAATGGCATTATCTTTTTAAACGGAGGATAAAAAAAATCAATAAATGAGCTGATAAAATTTTTCATTCTTTTGAATAACAAAAATACTGGTTTGCAGTTTCTAAAAAACAAAAACCTGTTGTTTCCAACAGGCTTTGCAAAAAAATTAATATATCCTATAGTACGTAGCGGATACCAAGTCCACCCCAGTTGCCATTAAAGCCATTATTGTATTTGTTGCCAAATTCAAATGATGGCTGCCAGTCGAGTGATAAATTGATAGGCGCTTCTTTAAATTTATAATCAAGGCCCAATACACCATCAATACCAACAGAAGTGGCGCCGCCATACTTACTATTGTAAAAACCAACATGGGCTCCGGGGCCAATATACCATTTTAATCCTGCTGCATTTTTAATATCGCCATGTATTTCGTAAAGGCCGGTAATACGGGCGCCATAGTTATAAAAATAACCAAGCCCTTCCAAAGCATTTTTATCGCTTACAAAATGTTTTACACTTAGGGCTCCAGGATAAAACTTTACCCCAATGGCCGTTTTATAATCTTGTGAACCTACATTGCTCTGTGCATTAGCTACAGTTACTGACAATAATAAAATAATAATACTACTTGCTAAAAATTTCATGCTAATAATTGGGTTTAGTTTGTTTAAGTAAAGTGCAAAAATAAGAGGCTTGTAACAAGCCTCTTGTTAAAAAAATATTATAGTTGTAGTTTAGTTGAGGGTGTAATTAATACCAAATCCAAATCTGCCACCAAAGAAATGTGAGCCACCATTGCCTAAATACAAGCGTGGCCTCCAGTCGAATGACAAAGCTACAGGCGCTTGTGGTATTTTAAAGTCTAACCCGGCCATGGGTACTAAGTAAAATGCAGTACTGCCTCCGCCAAAGCCCACTGATGGGCCTCCGCCTAAGTACCAGCTTAAGCCTCTGCCCTGGCTAAATGCACCATGATATTGATAAAATGCCTGCGCATAAGTAGCGCCGTTGCCAAATAATAATTCGGCTTTTAAAGCACTTTGTTCTGTAAAAAAATGTTTTATAGCAGGACCGGCAAGGGTAGAGCCATCGCCAAAGTCAATACCAAGCCCTACAGCCGTTTTATAAGATTGTGCAGATGCTGCACCGGTAATGCAGAGTAAGAAAATGCTACCGATAAAAAAGATTTTTTTCATGTGAGTTTTTGGTTTAAAGATTAAAAAAAAATTTAGATGTAATTCATTAAATACTTTCGAATGGAAGCATGAAAAATCATGCCAAAGAAATGTTAACGGTACATTTCTTCTCTTTGTGCTTTTATTTTATCATCAGCAAGATATTCATCATACGTCATCAATTTATCAATCATACCATTGGGAGTAATCTCAATTATCCTGTTGGCCACGGTTTGCATAAACTGGTGATCGTGGGTAGTAAATAATACCGTGCCTGCAAAATTTATCATACTATCATTAAAGGCAATAATGCTTTCCAGGTCAAGATGGTTGGTAGGCTCGTCCAATATCAGCAGGTTGGGGTTTTGTATCATCATTTTGCTGAGCATGCATCGCACTTTTTCTCCACCGCTCAGTACCGAAGTCTTTTTTAATATCTCATCCCCGCTAAACAACATTTTGCCTAAAAAACCCCGTAAAAAATCTTCATCCACATCTTTAGTGCCTGCAGGTACAAACTGGCGTAGCCAATCCATCAAGTTCAAATTATTTCCTTCAAAATACTCAGAGTTATCATTGGGCAAATAAGCCGTAGTGATGGTAGTACCCCATTGGTAATTGCCGGTATCAGCCGGTATGCGGCCATTCAACACTTCAAAAAATGTAGTAAGCGCTATCGGATCCCTGCTCAAAAAAGCAATTTTTTGCCCTCTGGCTACATCAAAATTAAGCTTGCTGAAAATATTTTTTCCTTCTATTTTTTTGGAAAGGCTTTCTACTTTAAGAATGTCATTGCCTGCTTCTCTCTCCTGCTTAAAAATAATGCCCGGGTATTTTCGGTTGCTGGGTGTAATATCTTCAAACACCAGTTTTTCCAACGCTTTTTTGCGGCTTGTAGCCTGCTTGCTTTTGCT
>JAFDXD010000106.1 GCA_018268135.1 Bacteroidota bacterium | reverse complement strand
TAATATTATTGGAGGCCTGGGCGATTGTGTTGCACAAACCGCCACCAAAGAGTGGCCGGTACCTATTGAGTATATCGGCACCAACGATACCTTTGGCGAAAGCGGAAAACCAATGGATCTGCTTGTAAAATATGGCCTTACCGCAGACCATATTGTAGCTGCCGTAGATAAAGTAATGTCTCGTAAGAAAAAATAAAACTTAAATTTTCGTATATTCTTTTACGTTAGTATAAAAAAACCGTTGAAATTTTTCAACGGTTTTTTATTTTTTAGTTAGTCAAATATTTCATTTAATAAACCCGCCAGGTGAATGCCTCCTTCTAATAGCTGTTCATTCAATAAAGCCAGGTTATTAAAGTTGTATTTGTAATCAAGTCGTTGCTCCGGTTCGGTAATATCAGCATATACTTTTTGTGCAAGAGCATAGGTATGAGCAATCCATAAACTCACCGGCTGGTTCTGCAATTCTTTTACCTGATCTTTAGTAGCAAAGTTTATGGCATTGGTATATTCTGTATAACTAAGCTGCTGAAAATTTATCAGCCTCTCATCCCACACCTGATGCAGGTTTGTATGCTCGTTAAACCAAAGCACTTTAATGGTATTGCCTCCTTTATCATCCACATGGCCTACATGCAATGGCTGGTGCACATCGCCTACTATATGTACCAATAATCTTAGGTACATTACTTTCTTATCCTTATCAAGGTCTTTGTTTTTTAATTGCTCTGTTAGAAAACTTATTTTTGTATAGGCATCAGTAGCAGAGTCAGTAGCCAGGTAATTTAGTACCTCCTGCTCAGATAAGCCGCCATTCATATCTACATAATGCCAACTTGATAAGTACCCAAAAGCAGGATCAGATTTAATAAAATCGCCCCAGTTAGCACACATAGCAATCGATTCATGGCCTAAAATTTTTGCTATTTCTTTTTTAGTATGTTTTGTAAGATAACTTTCGGCCACCTGGCCCACAATGCGATGACCTAATACACCCCAGGCGCTACTTTGAAGTGGGAGATAAAATAAGAAACCGATTGCAATTATTTTTTTCAGGCTATACATATCGCAGAAATTTAAAATTAGTTCGTAATAAATTTTAATAAATATATAAACAATATTCTTATCTTGTATAACAATTCTTATTGCTTGAAAACTTTAATTTATAGTGCTATACCCAACTAAAATATTTTTACACCAATTACCCCCCCCCCCAGAGATATCTATTTCATTTAGTAAAAGTTTTTTATTGCGTTAACTTATTTGCCCTTAATAAAAGCCCCCCTTAATTTTTATTAATACGCACACCTAAATAAATAATCTTTACCAAATAAAATTATATTATGAAATCAAATAAAAATTGTAACACTGTCGATGACCCCGGCGAATTGGATAATACATATACTCTTAGTGCCTGTTGCGGCTCAATTGAATTCTCAAATATGTACCAAGGGGTATCAGCAACAGGGTGGCTTGTACGCTACAGGAATGTTTATGCACCAGGTGGCTGCAACGTAATTGTGGGAACGGGTTCATATTGGGCACCCGGAACATATAATGTAGAATACTGGCTTTATTAATTCATTTAAAAAAGGATATTGTCGTTATCAATATCCTTTTACTTTTTTATGAAAATAATTAAAATAAAATACATTTTTTTAATACTGGTATTATTAAGCAGCAAATACATTTATGCACAGCCCAATGGCTGTATAGACATTAATAACAGGATAATTTATTCTTTGCCATTGAATACGAGCCTATATGTAAGCCCCCTTACTTCTTCTACCTCTATACTGATGGGTGGGTATGAAGATATAAATGATAGTGGCATAGTCGTATCCAAATGCTATTATGATAGTATTATATGGATAAAAAAATATAAATCTAATCAAAAAAATATTGTTTTTTCAAAGGCTATTTTGCTACCTGATAATTCATTACTTACAATTCCTACCGGCTACCCCAATAGTAAAGAGCTTTTTATTGCCAGGTTTAATAATAATGGCAATACCATTTGGGCAAAAAAATTTCATTCCGTTATTCCAAATTCAATTATTAGTCCAAATCAAAGTAATAACAGTATAGTTTATAAAGACAATTATTTATACCTCAGTACAATTTTTAATAGTTCTATACATATTAATGAGAATTACAACCTTATTACTAAACTGGATCTTGATGGCAACCCGGTATGGACAACAACATTGGCAACTAATTACCCGGTTGTAACATTTAAGTCTAACCCTATTTCTATTGAAGGAGATACAGTAACTGTGGTAAGTAATACATCTTATTTTAGTAATGCTGGCAATATTGATTCACAGGCAACCATTATTACCCGGTTAAATGCCAATAATGGCACTCTACTTTCAAATGCAAAAATACGGATAGTGCCAGATGATTATATAAAAGGGCTCACTGTTTTTAATGCAAAAATTTTTGAGGATAATAGTATATGGTTAAAGGGATCAGCAAACTTTCTATATCCAAATAATGGAGGAATAGTGATATATTCAAGTAACCCATTCATTTTAAAATTAGATGCAAACTATAATACGGTACTGGCAAAATATTTTACCACAGCCTCAGCAATGAGAATTAGTCATGTTGAGTTCAATTGCACAAACAACAATAAAAAAACCGGGTTTCTATTTGAAGATATTCAAAATCAACTACAATACACATGTATTATAGATAGTAGTTTATTTATTAGCCAAACCAGGGCTTTTTTGCCAAACAATTATGCCAGCTTAAGTGGTGGGCAAAGCTTTAATCTGGATGATAATAACTGTGCAATTTATGGATATAATCGTTTTAATGGCAATACGAATAAAAGCGAATTAGAATATTTTCGAATCAACCAATTTGCTCCAGCAAAAACACTGAGCTGTTTTGGTCGGGATACTTCTTTCTTTACACCGCATGTTTTTTCTACCCAAAAAGACAGCTTTAAATGGGATCAACAATTTTCAAGCTTATTAATCCAGGGGTCGTACAATTTAATTGAAGAGCCTGTGACCATGGATGCCGAAACTGTATGCACCCAAAAAAGTATTTGCGATACTATAAAAGTAAAGGGAGATAACTGTTATAATTTATCTAACCCCAATGCCAGTTTTACTTTGTACAAAAATCCCCAATGCCTACGGCAAACAAAATGGCTTATAGATACTACAGCCATAAAAATAATTAGCCAGTCAAACGATAGTACTATAAATGTACAATTTTTGAAGCCGTATCATGGATATATAAAAGCAACTTTTGAAGGCTGTACTTTAAAAGACTCCTTATACATAAGTGTGTACCCACCCACGCCAAAACTTTGGCTTGGAGAGGATACTATTTACTGCCCCTCCAAACCAATTATACTACATGCTGGCACTGGATTTAAAACTTATAAATGGCAAGATAATAGTAGCCTTAATTTTTTTGCAATAAATAAGCCGGGTATTTATTTTGTAACGGTTACGGATAGTTGTAATAATACTTTATCAGATACCATTACCATAAAGCCATTAGATGACCAATTATCGCTAAGCTATCCCAATACTTTATGCCTATATGATACTGCGTCTATCATTTTAAATAATAGGTTTACAAATTATATGTGGAGCCCTGCTGATGCTGGAGTTATCCAAAATAATACATTAAAACTTTTTCCAACCCAATCTACCATTTTTAATATCAGTGCTCAGGCATTTACAGGTTGTAGTATTTCAGATACTACGTTTGTAAAAGTAGAAGAATGCCCTACATACTTTTACATCCCAAATGCGTTTACTCCAAATAATGATGGGCTTAATGATATTTTTAAACCAATTATTACTGGAACCCTGGCCGAATATCATTTTGAAATTTATAATAGGTTTGGGCAAAAGATTTTTGCTACAAAAAAAATTAATGAAGGTTGGAACGGCACAATAAAAGGAATATCACAAAATACAGGGATTTACATTTGGTTGTGTACTTATAAATTTAGAAATAAACAAGTAGTATTTAAAAAAGGTACTATTTTATTGATACGGTAACATCTCATCATTCATAACAAATAATATCTACCTTAATTTTTTTTTTCAAAACCGAAACTTGTAAGTTACAATTGCAGAACTTAACACAAACAATGGCCGAACAACCGGGGGATAAAGAATTGGTTTTGTAATTTAAAGATGAGTCCACCCGGGAAAGGGCATATACCATTATCATAAAAAAAACAGGGGAGACTGTACTGGCATATACGTTGTTTGGTTCTATTTTAAGCAGGGTTAAAAACGCTTCTATTGAAAGTTCTGTAGAAGCTATGAATGAAGTTGAATACTGGCTTGGTCTAAATTGTACTTCAGTAAAAGCTACATGCATATAACTTTAAAAAATCTTGCAGCTATAGTAAAAGTCGCACAGGCAGGAAATGTAAAAGTTACCGGTCATCTTTGTTCTATCATGTATTAGAGAAGCGATAGATTTAGGCATTCTCTGTAGCTTTTGACAGAATCAGGATTTAGTGTTGTGGAAGTAGTAAAGTTTTGTTCTTTAAATGCTGAATATTTGAGAAAAGATAAAACAATTGATAGCGTAGAAATAGGAAAAGATGCTGACCTTGTTTTAATAAATGTAGGTCCGGGAAAAATATAAAAGATATTAGGAATACAGAAATAGTTTTTAAAAAAGGAATAGGGTTTAATTCAAAAAAAATATTTGAATCTGTAAAAGGGCAGGTAGGTATTAAAACGTAACCGTTGAAAGCACTTTTTTCTATCCGTCATTCCTTCTTAACTTTGCCTGATGGCTACTGATGCTTCTGCAAAAAAAAAATTTAACTTATCACAACTAAAAAGAGTTTTTGGTTTTGCAGCTCCTTATAAGAATAAATTTTATGTATCAATACTCCTGTCCATCTTTCTGGCTGTATTAGCGCCTGTGCGCCCGCTGCTCATACAAGTTACCATCAACGATGGCCTTAAGCATAATACCATTGCTCATTTTATAAATGGACCAGGAGGGTTTATTATTGAAATTACAATTATTCAGATTGTATTACTTTTTATAGAAACAGCCTGCCGGTTTTTTTTCACATTCACCACAGCTTCCCTTGGGCAAAGTGTAGTAAAAGATTTAAGAGTTACCACCTATAATAAAATTGTGCATCTCAATTTATCACAGTTTGATAAAACCCCCATTGGTACGCTTACTACCCGTACTATAAATGATATAGAATCTGTAAACGATATTTTTAGCGATGGGCTGGTGCCTATTATTGCAGATATGCTTTCTATTGTATCTATTCTTACTTATATGTTTTGGGTAGATGTTAAGCTTACATTGGTATGTCTTGCCGCATTTCCTTTATTAATAATTGCTACCTATATTTTTAAAGAAACGGTCAATAAATCTTTTATCATTGTACGCAATGCTGTGGCCGCATTAAATGCATTTGTGCAGGAGCATATCACCGGCATGGCCCTGGTACAGGCATTTGCAGCCGAAACAAGAGAGCAGGAAAAATTCAAAGCTATCAATACCTTACATCGCAATGCAAATATTCGTTCCATATTTGCCTATTCTGTTTTTTTTCCGGTGGTTGAGTTGGTTTCTGCACTTTCTGTAGGGCTGTTAGTATGGTGGGCTGCAAAAGAATCAACAGGAATGGGCCTGGAAGAAAAGCAAAAAATTGCAGGCATCATTACTTCTTTTATTCTTTGCCTTAATTTACTCTTCAGGCCATTGAGGGTTATTGCCGATAAATTTAATGTGCTGCAAATGGGCGTAATAGC
>JAFDXD010000105.1 GCA_018268135.1 Bacteroidota bacterium | reverse complement strand
TTCAAAAAGGCCTCATTGGGCTCTTAATTTAGAAACACCAAATAACATACATTTACAAAAAAACCGACCACCAGAGGCAATCGGTTAATTATCTTAAACTGTCAACCTATTTCAGGACTATTCATTCGTATGATATAATAAAATCCGGCCAAAGAGTCAACGGAATATTCTGTGTGAAAATGTCATGTCAAAAGCACATTGTTTAACACCGGCATCCTGCCTTATTATCATAAAAAGATTCCGGTCTTTTCTATTTTTTACTACAAAGGAATAAAATAAACTGGTCCCCACAATGGCGCTAGCGCCTCGCTTGTGCCTTTACAATAGTTAAAGTCCGGATAACTTACTCCTGAAAAATTTTTATCCCCGACTATTCGCATACAATTTTTATTTATAACTTATGTCTTTTTTATTTTTTAGTTAAGGTTCATTATCAAACACGGCACAAGCGGACGCTTGCGCTATATAAGGACTAAAAGCTACTGGGGTGGTAGCAACTTTTCTCCATGCCTTATAAAGTGTCTCTGATAAATTCAAATAATTCTACGTAGCTCATAAGATGAAGCCTCACTAAGTTTATCATGTTGGCGAATGAATTTTTAGCGGCTGCCTTTTTTCAGATAGCTACCACTGTAGTACTTTTTGTATTGTTGTTGTGTCAATACAGATTATCATATCCCTGCTGTTGTTGGCGTCTCCGCCAACAACTTATCTCTCTATCTTTTGAATTTCTTCCAGAATTTGTAATAAAGGCATCTTTTTTTTAGAAATGAAGAATTTCCCACTCTGGCGCAGATATGCAGCAGAGCTTTTGTGCAACGGGTATCTGTGACTTTGAATGAAAATTGCCTTTACTGAATAACAAACCGATGCAGTCACAGATACGCCAACACCACTTTTCTCTTGCTGCATATCTGCGCCAGGGGAAAAAGAATTTTCAGCCGGAACTGCAGCCCAATAGCGAACCGAAGCTGATGAAATGTACTACTCCCCTGCTTTTGCCAATGCAATGTTCTGCCTTCGCTTATCTTTATGCAAATAGCTGTCTATTTTTCAATCGAGTTATACTATTGGGGTCGTGACAAGGTAAAACAATGGTGGGTTCATTAGTGGCAAATTGTTTTATAGTTTGCAAAGTTTTCAAAGCAATTTCTGGTTTAAACGTTACACCATCTGTTTTTTCATTGCGAATATTTTCTTCATTGTAGGATGCGTCACCTGCAATGAAATATGTGATATCCTCATCTCTTACCACCACAGATAAATGTCCCGTGCAATGTCCCGGTGTTGGTACTAAAAAAATCCTACCATCCTTAGTAATTGGAAAGGATGCAGAAAAATTACTTATAGGATTGGCTGTAAAATCAATCAGTTCAGGTTTAAACCAAATAGGCATTCTTTGTGGAAGATAACCGGCTATCTTGCCTTTCATGCTTTGGCATTCTTTCCAATTTTCCCGGCTACCAATAATTCGGGTATGTGGAAAATGGTCAAGCCCGCCCGCATGGTCATGATGAAAATGCGTTAATATGACGGCAGAAATATCTGTTGCAGGATTGACACCCATTTCGTGCAGTTGGTATCCGATTTCTTCAACGGGTGCTACTTTTATTTTAACCATTTTTGTAAAGAATGGATTCCATGTTGGCAAGTACCCCGGATTGGAGTTTTTTGCCGTATCGCCAGTGTCTATTAAAAATTTTCCTTCAGGATGCTCAATGAGAAATGTAAGAATTGGTAGTGGGCTTACGAAATTGGGATCACGAAAAATATCAATTTTTCTACCAATTGCAGAGCGTCCTTCCTTTGCTGTTTGTTGTCTTGTTTTGCAAATGGCTTTTCCTGTTTCAATCGCAGTTATTTTTATCATAATACTTAGCAATTTTTATGATGCAAAGTTCTTATGATGTCTTATATTTATTTTTGATTGAAATCAAAAAAATGCAATTATTTTTTTGCTCTCAGTCGGCTCAAAGTTTCCTGAGTAATGCCTAAATACGATGCAATATGTCCTAGCGGAACTTGTAAGAAAATGCCCGGAAATTCGGAAAGCAACGTATCATACCGCTCTTTGGGTGTTTGGAATTTGATATTGTAAATTCTATCTGTAGCATTTTTGATATACAGTATCATTAATTGTTGTGAAAAATTTTGTAGAGCAGGGTTCTGTCTTACTATATTTTCCCAATGTTCGTAAGCTATTTTCACGACGCTTGTTTCAGTCAATGCTTCAATACCAAATTTACAAATCTGATTAAAAAAGATGCTGTCTATGGGTAACCCAAATTTATTTTCAATTAAAAAGTATAGCGTAACATCTTTTTCTTTTTTTGCATAAAATACTCTCGCAATTCCTTTTTCGATAAAATAGATTTGCTTAGAATTATTGTCAATTGGAAGAATAATTTCCTTTTTTGAGTAGATTTTTCTATGGATTGTTTTTGACAACTCCTGGAGATTGCTTTCCGTTAGTAATTTTTGGTTTTGAAAGTATTGAATAATGTCCATATTGTCATTGGTTACGAGGTCTGTTTAAAGTGGTGCACAACGAGCCGTGGCATGGCATTTGTTGCAGCAATCGAAGAACGTCAACCTAAATTTAGCATAAAAGTTTAATAGTAGCATTAAGCTCAAATGGTGCACGTCAACCGCCATAACGCCAAACCGAATAGCAGCCTTATATTTTATTTTGTTGTCAATTAGTATTCTTTTAGTTTTAGTTCGCTGTCCTTAAATTGGTTAATAAATAATTTTGAGAAAACTGACGAAGACATAAGTTTAAAAAGTTTATTTCTCAGCCAAATACCAAAATTGCTTTTAGGAACAAATGATTTGGCAAAAGATTGGGCAGATTTTTGCTTTTTCTCCATAAAAGGTTTGAACAAAATTTCGTATCGTTCAAAAGCAGTTTTATAATCTCCGTTTGCCTGTTTCAATTCTCCTGCAAGTATGTATGCGCCAACCATTGCAAGTGTAGAACCTTTGCCTGATAATAATGACGGACAATAGCCTGCATCGCCCACCAAAACAACTCTGCCTTTATACCAATTATCCATTTTTATTTGACTAACGTAATCAAAATAAAAGTCTGTCGTTGAGTCAATTTTAGAAAGCAATTCGGGGCATTTCCAACCACAATTTTCAAATTCCGATTTTAAAATTTGCTTTTGCCTTTCAATGTCGTGATGTTGATAGGATAGTTTTTCAGGCGATGCAAAAATGAAAAAAGTAGTAGTGCTGTTTCCGCTTTTTGAAAAAACAGCAACTTGCTTATATGGCACATTATACATGGAAAAAGCATTGTTGCCTATCGAAAAATTATCAATTGTAAATGATGAAGTATAATAGCCGTAATATTTTTCAAACTGCAATTCGTTGCCGAAAACTAACTTGCGTACATTAGAGTGCAAACCATCTGCACCTACAAGCAAGTCAAAATTTCTGGTTGTACCGTTTTTAAACGATACAGAAATTTCTTGTTCGTTTTGGTCTATTTTAGTAATGGTGTCGCCAAAAATTATTTCAACCGCTTTGTCTATATTTTGATAAATAACCTTTGCCAAATCGCTGCGAAAAAGTGTAAAAGCCCTGCCATTCAGAAAGTTTTTGATTTTCTGATAATTCATACTGCCTATTTCTTTGTCATTACTGTCAACAAAGACGAGTTTTGAAAAATTAATGTCAACCGCTTTAAGGGCTGATATAATCTTCATTTTTTCAGCAACAGCATAGCCTGCGCCCATAAAGTCAATAGCGTGCCCGCCCTCACGTAATGCAGGTGAGTTTTCAATTATGGTCGGATTGAACCCAAACTTTTTGAGCCAAAATGCGAGTGTTGTCCCTGCAATTCCTGCGCCTGATATTAAGATATTTTTATTGTCCATTGTTAAGTTTATAGTGTCGCCAAATATGGCTGCTGCCGGTTTGATGCTTGGCGCAGTGGCTGATTTTTAGCACTGAAGGTAATTAGAATAACTACTGTTCAACTTTGGATGTCAGCTCAAAAGAAATCCGCCAGCAATAACGCCAAACTTTTTCAGGTGCTATTTTTATTCAATTATCACATCTTTTAGTTCTTTTCGAGCAGAATATGGCATTGGGTCTGCATAGCCAATTCTCATCAATAGCATTGGATAATTATTGTAAATGGAAATGTTTTTCCTAACCTCGTCAGATAATGTATTTACTTCACAGGGCTGGTTTGAGAATGCAACCGCAATTCCTAACTCAGTGCATTTAAGTAAAAAACGTTCCAATGCAATTCCTGCTACAATCCAATTTTCAACTGTATTATCTTGTGTTGCAATCAAAACCAAGTGAGACGAAGAGTTTAAGTTTTTCTTTTCTGTTTTATTTTGAGATTTCGGGGTAAGAAAACTTTTCACAATCAGTCTCCCTATCCATTTGTGCAACGAGGGCGAACCTAATACATTATAGGCTAAACCATCTCTCTCTTGTTGTACGTGCCTTGAATTGAAACGAATCCAATCAAGAAGTTCGATTTTAAAATCATTGTTTGTATAAAGTATTTCATTTCCGTGATAAATATATTCACAAAGTTTTGAGAAATCATTTCCCCCTTTTTGATAAAAATAAATGGAAACAGGTTTTTTAATGTTCACTTTTTTCAGTTCATCAATGGTATTTGTTTTTATGGTTTCTGACTTGTAAACATGCCTATTAGTTTGTCGCTTGTCAATTTGAGTAAACAAGGAATTTTTAGCAACTTCTGATTTTTGCAGTTCAATTCTTATGAAAGACAAGCTATCTTGTTTTATGATTTCAGTTTGGTAAGAATAGCCGAATTCATTGGAAGCAATGCAAATATTTTCAACGGCACAGCCTAAACTTATAAATAATTCCCTGTGATTTCCGTCAACAACAGGAAGCTCTTTACTGAGGTTGGGATAGACATCAATGCTGTTTTCACTTAATTTAAATTTCCAAGGTTGTGTGTTGTGTCCCGAAGGGGCTTTAATGCCGTACTCCACCATTTTTAGGAAGTCGGGGTTTTGTCCACTTGCCAAAATTGTTGAGGATATCATAGTCATGTTGATTAGAAATATTTTTTCATTTCGTTTGTTTTAAAATGCAAATACCTCGTGGGGTGTTCGACATTAGTACACACAACAGCCACTTATTGCCGATGGCGTGGATTTTTAGCACTAAAGTTCAATCGAAGAATGAAAGTGACATCTTGCACAAATGTCCAACCGAATCTGTACAGCCCTGCTTTTGCAATACCTCGTTGGACGTAGTGTATATTATTCTGTCTCCCATTTTCCATTTTCTTTCGCAATATCTATTAATCGTTGTCCTTGTTGTGTCATTAGGCCTGTTTCAATCATTTTCTTTGCTCTTTCTTTATTTCGTTTTCCCCATTTACTTTTTGGGTTTCTTGGTGTAAATTTTAGATAACAGCTTTCTTTGTCTCTACTGTTTGCTTTACTGTCAACCCAGCCAAAACAAAGTGCATTCTCAATTGCATCGTGCCAATGAACACTTGGCGTTTTGCTTGTTTTATGATAAACAATAAGCCAAACTGATTTTTCTTTCTGCCCGTTTTTACTTAGCCAGTTTCTCCAGTCGCTTAGCGAGGTAGCATAAAGTGTTTGTATTCCATCTTTAGTCTCCATTAACTGTCTTGTTTATTTCCACATAGTGAGGATTTGTCATAATACCCAAAATGTTTCCAAAAGGATCAAGAAATGAAATTGTAATAAATCCGTTCCCCCTGTTTTTTTGTGGTTCATAAATGGTCGCTCCCATAGAAACAAGTTTGTCAGTAGTCTTTTGTAAATCGTCAACATGCCAATAAATTGTTGCTCCTGCTGGTTTATTTGTCAGATGAGTTGGCACAAACTTACTGTCAATTATTCCCAACTCTTGTTGGTAATCGCCAATACGAAATTCAGCATAGCCAGGTACACTAAAGTATGGTTCAACTTTTAAAAAATCCGTGTACCATTTTACTGCCTGTAAATGATCATTTGCATAAAAATTAATTGTCGAAACTCCCCTTAACATTTTTTACTTTCTTTTTTGTTCGTGGCCTGCTTTTGCATTTCACTCAACGGCAGCCCGTCTAAATACTACCATTAACTATATAAATATCCAAATTATTTGGCCATTACAACCATTTTCAGGTTGCTTTATTTTCGGGCATTAAAAAAAATTATTGATTGTAAAAGCAAAAAATAAACTTACTATGGGCTTTAATAGAAAAAATAAAAGTCAAAATTCTTTCAGAAACTTTTTGAACAATTTTTTGTGGAGTAAATTAATAAAATTCAATTGAAAAACTGCTGTTGAATCTTGCACTTCAGCCCGCCTGAAGCAAAACCCGTTAGCGTTTCGGGCTTGTTGTCCAGTCATTATATGTCATTTCAAATTTGATTTCCTTTGTACCGTGATTTCCAACTTCTGTCCAACCAGCTTTTCGATAAAACTTCTCTGCCCTTGTATTAAAAGCTGTTCCTAACCAAACTTTTTCTTTTGTCTGTGAGAAATACCAGTCCAACATAGTCTTATGTAGTATTTGTCCGATGCCTTTTTTCTCAAATTTTGGGTCTAAAAATAATGCCCAAATATTATTGTCTTTCAAGTCGGCAATTGCAAATCCAACGATTTGGCTGTCAATTTCACACACCCAACCTTTTCCTCTTACAAACATAAATTCTTCACAGTCTTCGTCTGTCACCAAGTTAGGATTTGACAAAGTGTTTTCTGTTACAGAATTTCTTACAATTTGAATTTGCTTTATGTCTTCAATTTTAGCTTCTCTAATTATCATATTCATAATTTCGTTCATTCTGTTTTTCAGTTATCAATGTTTCCTCAAATGTAGCTCTCTACGGTGTTGCTTTAGCATGTATACAACGTTAAAGCTTGGCGATGGGCTGGCATTCAAAGAATGTGTCTGCCCGAATGTCAGCCGATTGTTATTCATTCAGCCATCCTATTGCCAAACCTTGTTGGTAGCAGTTTAGTCTTGTTTGTCTGAAAGTTTAACTGTTGGAATTTCGGAGCCAATCATGATATTTAATAAATGACCCCTGTCCTTACGCAAGTTTATCAAAAAAGCTGTTATGTCATCTCCATATGCACGTATAGAATATGCATAAATAAGAATGCCTAAATCAATCAAAATATTGCTCAGCAAAGACCCAAAAAAGCCTGGTTACTTATTTGAGTTTTTAGAAAATTCAACAGCAGTAGTTGATTGTCTTGCCCGGATTTTAAGCTCTTCTACTATTCAATTCCATTGAAAGCATAATCATATCTCTAAGCTGCACTCCATTTTCAAATATTGGATCTTTATAATTGTCAATGAAGAAATTTTTACGAATATTAGAAATAATAAACCCTGATTTTTTATAAAATGAAATTTCTTTTTCACAAAGGTCGCAAGTACCAACGGTCAAATTTTTAAACCCTCTTAGTTTTGCATCGGCAATTATAAATTCAAGCAGTATTGTCCCAATTCCTTTATTTTGTTTGCTTTCTGATACAGCTATATTTTTAATTTCAATCGTTTCTTTTTCAGTAATTTTTAAAATAAATGCAGCTATAATTTTGTCCTTGTGTTTTGCTAAAAACAATTCGCCCCTATCTAGATTTTTGTTTATCGCTTCTTTTGATTCATCTGATAATAGTAATAATTCATAGGGAATTTGCTCATCGTTATGTGCTTTAAGAATAATTATTTCAGGTTTTAGTTCCATTTTTAATATTGGATAATCGTTTCCATAGTCATCTTTTTCAATTCTTTCATAGGTAACAAACCCAAATTTTGAATAAAATTTTATCGCTTCAATATTCTGTTCATTCACATTAACTTTATTGGCTTTTAAATTATTTATTGCAAAATTCATTAGCCTGGTTCCCAATTTTTGTCCAATATACTCAGGGTCTAAAAACAAAGATTCAATAACATCTCCTTCCACACCTAAAAATCCTATTACTTTATTTTCGGAAACCAAACAATAAACAATAAATGAATTAAAGTCAATTTTTTTTACCAACTCTTTTAGCTTGTCAACTTCTTGTGGTGTTACAAAATGATGTGTTGCCCTTACAGATTTTTCCCAAACTGAAATCATCTGTTCTCTGTATGCCTCCTGGTAAGGAATTATTTCCATTTTCACTTTTTTTGTAATTATTGTATCGTTTTATATTTAGTACTTACGGCTCCTAATAGGGATGAAATAAAATTAAATCTTCCTTTCACCTCCTAATATTTTTTGGACTCATTAGAATGTAAAACTAAAGAATAGAATTTGTATTGAGCAGAGAAAAGAATTTTTAGTCGAAAGCATAGCTAACAACGAACCAAGGCTGATGAAATGCAGGTATGCCCTGCTATTGGCAATGCGATGTTATGTGCCGTTTTTCTTGTCATTCTTTACTAATATTGCTTTTTCTTCTGCAAGTCCAATAGTCGCAATTATGCCACTATTGAATTTTAAAAAATCACTTTCAATTCCGTCGCTAAATATAACGCCATTTGTAGGCATTAGCGATTCTATTATTAAGTTGTTTTGTCCTTTAATAAGTCCTGCTGTAATTCCTGTTTGCGTTCTAATGCTCTGAAAAGGTTCTCTAACAGCAAATAGTAAATCGTTATCATTTAGTTTTGGGCGCTTCAATTTTATGTTTTTTTCAAACATTCCTGCTACACCATAAGCCATATTAAAAACAGAACTCAACCATCCTGTTGAACCTGCTTTTGTGGAAACCAACAATCCGCTTGAAGATTGTTCTTCCGTATTGTTTTTGTACGAAATTTTATACCTTGCAGAAACGTGAGAAGAAGCACCAATAAAAAGGTCGTTAAATGCTAATAAACTTTGTCCGTCATTCAATTTGGCTTCTGCAAATCGCATTGTTTGAAATGCAAATTTCTCTGTCAGTACATTTTCTATTCCATAGATAAAGTTTGTTGTATCAAAAGGTAAAAGAATACCGTCATACCTTTGTTTGTCAGGATTTATTGCAACAATCGGAATGTCTTTTGAATACTTTGCAGTATTGGCTACAAGTCCGTCTTGACCAACTACAATGACTACATTTTTGTCTGTGAAAATATAGTTTGGTAAAAACGACCTTTCAACAACTTTGTTTTTAAGTGTTGTTGAAAGCTGTGTTTGGATTTGATTTAATGAGTAATGAAAAGTATCGTGTTCTAAAACATAGTCGTCAAAATTTCCACCAAGTCGTTCAATATAAAATTTGGCTTGTGCTTTTGTATTGAACCGTTCAATCAAAGTTTCAAGCCGAGTTTTGTTTTTGACGATGATTGCATATTCTACACTCATTTTTTGTTGCTCTTATCGTTCAAAATTGAATCAAGTAATTCAGGACTAATATTTAAGTTACCAATTTTATCAGCATTTTCAGCAAGTTGTCTAAATGCTAAGGATATATTGAATTTTGGGTCGTTATTATTATTTAGTGCTGTTAAAGTTTTCCAATCAATATCTTTGTAAGGTTTTAATGTTGTTTCAATAACATAGCCTTTTGTTTCTGCTTCCTTTTTATCGTTTTCTGTTTTTTGTTCAATGAGTAATTTTCGCTGATTTTCAACTGCAATGTCAGCCGACAATTGCATTTCTCTTAATCTTCTATCATTTTCTGATTTTTGAACATCGGATTCCATTTTCTTTTCAGCAATTTGCTTTTGCTTTTCTTCTACTGCAATTTCGGTATTCAATTCAGATTCCTTTATTTTTCTTTCTTGTTCTACTGCAAAATTTCTTCGTTCATAAATTGCTTGGTCGGCTTCTTGTTGCAACTTCTCTCTAGTTTCAGTTTCTAAAGCTCTTGACATTTCGGGAGTAGCTTGAATTGCCAAAATACTTGCACTTAAAATCTCTATTCCAAGTAAATTTATTGCGTCAGAGTTTTTAAGACCTTCTAAGATATTTGCTTCAATTTTTTTTGCAGAGCGTATTGCCTCTTTCAAAGAAATTCCGTGAATAAATGAAGCTGTCGAAGTTTGGGCCTCGTTTATTATTCGTTGATTTAGTTTTTCAATGTCATTTTTTTTGTATTGCCCACCGTCTGTTACAGTAAAATCCAAATTGTCGGCAAGTGTTTTAGGGTTCCCAATTTTGTAGCTAATTTGCCCTTGAATTGAAACAGTTTGATAGTCATTTGTTGTTTCGCTGAAAATGAAAGGCAAGTCGTTACTTCCCATTGGAATTGCAACTATTGAGCTATTTGGTGCAAAGTAGAAAAATGAAAGGCCACGTCCTTCTCTTTTTATGTTTCCATTTTTGTAATGTAAAACATAAGTCATTGAGTCAAATTTTATGTGTTGTATTCCGAACATATTTTTTTTGTTTTTTGTCTGTCTGTAAAGTTACGGTGTCAAAAATGGCAAATAATGGTCATGCATTGGCAGGATATTTAATGTTCCTTTCGCTCCCAATAATTATTAGGATCAGCCGAATGTAGAACTAAAATACAGAATTTGTATTGAGCAAAGAAAAGAATTTTCAGCCCGGAACCACAGCCCAATAGCGAACCAAAGCTGATGGAATGTACTTCTGCCCTGCTTTTGCCAATGCGATGTTGTGTGTTCGCCAGATTTTTCAAATGAAGACAACGCCTGTTTTCAGTGAGCTTTAATTGGTTGTCCGACAACTTGCATGTCATGCTCCGCAAACACTTTTACAATTTCTTCCTTTGAGGGGAGAGAAGTCCATTTGTCAGTAGCTGCAAAAAAGTCCTCCATTTTCCCAGCAGGCAAATAGGAAACAATTGCCTTCCCTTTTTCTGTCAGTTGAACAAAAGCATGGGGTACGTTTCTCGGAAGAAAAATGGTGTCGCCTATTTTCATTTGATATTTTTCATCGCCGACTTGAAATAAATATTCTCCTTCAACAATATAAAACCATTCGTCCTGATGGGGATGTATATGTAATGGTGGCCCACCGTTTGGCGTCAACCCCGTCTGTTCAAAAACCGCCAACTCAGTTTCTGTGTCCTTACTTGAGATTTTAATGTCAAGTGTGTTAAGTGTAACACCCTTCATTTTATAATGTACACCAAATCGTGCTTCTCCCGAAGCAACTTTAAAACCTTTGTCTGTTCGCATGGATATGGCTGATTTAATTTTTGTAAAAGCCAACATAGGCATCGCTGCAAGTGTCGTTAATATAAAATTTCTTCGCCTCATATTTACCTACGGTGTAATGTTGATTGAATTCTGTTGCAATTGGTGACGCACAACTTTCGAGTATTTAGCTGGGTACTCAATGTTCCTTTCGCCTCCCGATAAATTTCGGGATTAGCCGAATGAAAAACTAAAGTACAGAATTTGTTCTAAAGCCGAGAAAAGAATTTTCAGCCCGAACCACCGCCCAATAGCGAACCAAAAGCTGATGTAATGTACTTCTCCCCTGCTTTTGCCAATGCGATGTTAGCGGTTCGGGCATTAATTTATGTTTCAAGTCTGATTCCGTCTCAACCCATTCCGTTACTTTCGAACCGACCCCCATTTTAAATTTCGTCAAAAAATACGACTGCCCAAGTTCACTGATTAATTCATTATTCAGTTTTTTTACTTACATCATATAATTTTACTATTGCGTATGCAAGAGGTAAAATAAGGGTCATTATTATCTCTTTAACATCAAAATGAAGATTGAAGATAATAATTGATAATGAACATAAAAACCACAAAACTCCATTTGCAAGAAAAAAATTCTTAGAAAACTCTTTTAATTTTTTCATATTTAAAATTTAAAAATCACCATCTTTTCATTAAATGTAATCTACCATTGAACATTTGTCTGTCTGATATTTCTTTCCTAAAAGCCGCAAGTGACTGTCCAAACAAAAACTTTGATAAATCCGCTTACCTTACAAGTTTTAAACTCTTTCATTAAATTGTCGAGAAAGAACAGTCAATTAAGTGTTTAATAAAACTTTCGATTAACGGCACTTAGCCTGACCGCTAACGGACACGGCTTGGCGATGTGGCGGCATTTGAAAACCGTCAGCCCATAACCGCTGCTAAATTTATAACTAAAAGTTCATTGTTTATTCTACTGCTTGGTGTTATTCGTCGGCTGGAACTGAAGCCGAGT
>JAFDXD010000104.1 GCA_018268135.1 Bacteroidota bacterium | reverse complement strand
CGAAACCGTATTAATACCAGTACCATTTACCAGGCCATCTCCCATACCATTTAAATCGTTGAACACATTGCCTTTAATACAAGGGTTGGTAGCTACTGTAAAATCATCCATTAAGTCATCGGCAGATGCTGCAACTCTTAAGCTGTTAATCCATGAATGGGTAGCCACTGGCCCTACAATTATCGGGTAAGTAAATGAAGCAGTTGTACCATTAATACTAACATCGGTTATTACTAAATTAGGGCTTTGTACATCAAAAGTAACAGACATTGTGTACCATGTATTGGGTGTGGGAGCAAGCCCTCCCCATCCAGCTGGTAAACTTTTGATTGTAAATGGTGCTGGGGTAAGATTATTTTCAATAATTAATAATCCAGTAAATATATTGCCCCCAATCATTATACCCTGGCGCTGAGATTTGTCCCATAAGGTAGGTGGTGTGTACCTGCCCATAGGCTGAAAGTTTAAATAATTATTCGGCACAATAAATAAATAAGATTCATTTTCTTCAGTATATTTAGATTTATTTAAAAACCTTCCTACAAGAGTAATGGGGCCACTTGAAGCGTTTAGGTTAAATGTACTCCTGCTAATAAAATCAGATGAGACCTGTGCAGTATTCTGGGAGTTGGGGTTTTGCCAAACGCCGCCAAAAAACACATTGGTAGCATTGTTGGCTCCGGTTAAATCAGTATGCTCTGGTATGGCCGCAGCCGTACCATACAAGTTAGCATCTGTACCGAAAGACTCCCAGGCAAATTTATTGGTAAAACTTGCCCAAACGGTGGGATTATTAGTACCGGTGGCAGATTGGTTACTACTATTACTAATTTGTGCATTTGCAGGCACCATATCATAGGTAATAGAATTGGTATTGCAGTCAAATGCAATTGGTGAGCTGGAGCTATATGCCTGTATGCCAAAGTTTACATTAGTAACGGGTGCAGGGCCTACCACAATGCTGCCATTGGGGCTACCATCGCTACCGGCAGCGGCGCCAATATTTTCTCCGGTATTTATCCATCCTGCGGGCAAAGCTGCCGGGGGCGCATCTGTGCCTGCAGCGCCGGGGGTCATTGTAGTTAGCCTTACTTCAAATACTCCACCAGGCACATTGGTAAAGCTATACGCCCCGCTTGCCGGAATGGTAACTGCTGTTTGTACAATATTTTCATTTTCATCTACCAATACCGCATATAGCTGGCTGCCGGCAGGATTATTGATGCCGGTACCATTTACAGTACCATCGCCTAAGCCATTTACATCATTATATACATTACCGTTGATGGCATAGCAGGGGTTGGTAGTAATGGTAAAATCATCTAATAAATCATCTACACAGGCTACAGCCCTTAGGCTATTTACCCACTGAAAGCTATAGACTGAAGGTTGGGTTGGATAATAAGAAGAGCCTACAATTACCGGGTAGGTAAAAGCTGCCGTATTACCATTTACACTTACATTGGTAATTACTACACTGCCATTTTGTATATCAAAAGTAGCAGATAAAGAATACCAGTTGTTGGTACGTGCAGTTGGTGACACCGGCCATGCAGCAGTAGCAATTGTACTTGATGCCGTAGCGGCATCGCTATTATCAATTATCTCAAGGCTGCCTGCAATACTACCTCCTATTTTAATACCCACACTTTTAATACCTAAAATAGAAGCAGGTACAGCATCAGCATAAACTGAAGGTATTATGGCAACATAAGATTCATCATATCTTGTACTAGTAGTTTGATTTAAGAAATTACCGGTCAAAGTAATTGGCCCACGGTATAAATTAAAAATTTGATTGCTGATTAAATCGGAGGGGTTATCTCCGTCATTAGTGGTTCCATTATTATTATTAGAAGAACTGCTACCACCATAAAATACATTTGTCCTATTAGGGCTACCTCCATGGATTCCTGTGGCGTTTGCATTAAGAGAGGCATTAGTGGCATAGGTTTCCCATGAAAATGTATTTGCAAAAGGCCAGGAAGTAAGTGTTGGATTACCGGCTCCACTGCGGGCAGCATTTGCAGCCGTCATATCATAAGTAACCGAAGGATTAGAGCAATCAACCGTTTGCCCAAAAGACTGTACTGTACACAACAATAAAAAAGCAATAATTGCAGGCATATACAAAACTGCATTTGCGTTTCTGCCGGAGATAGGTAAATGATTTTTCATGTAATGTGGATGGTATTAACCTAAGAAGTAAAACGCTGGCAACATATTTATATTGTATTACATAATAAATATTTACGAATGAAGATTAACTTAAAAAGTGGTTTCTTATAGCTTGCAGGTAAATTGATTATGATATATAAAAAATTCATTTATGTGGAAGGGATAATTTTTTCATAAAACATGGGGACTTTTTGAAAAAAATACCGGCTAAAAAAACTTATTGTATTTTTACTTAATTAAAAACAGCACATGATTGTACATAATGAAAATAAGCCGCTTATAGGATTTACCTGTGGAGATATAAATGGCATTGGCACTGAATTAATCATTAAGACCCTTAGCGACAGCCGCATGATGGAGTTTTTTACACCGGTGGTATTTGCCAATAATAAACTCATTAATTTTTACAGAAAGAGCCTGCCTGATCACAACTTTGCATTTTCAAATGCAAAAGACAGCAGCCGAATAAGCCACAAGCAGGTAAATTTATTTAACTGTTGGGAGGAAGAAGCAGTCATTACACCCGGGCAGCTAAATGATACCGGCGGAAAATATGCGGCTATAAGCCTTACCACTGCCACTGAAGCGCTTAAAGCCGGAAAGATAGAGGGGTTGGTTACTGCGCCCATACACAAAAAAAATATACAGTCTGCAAGTTTTCAATTTACAGGGCATACTCCATATTTCAAATCTTTTTTTGAGGCAAAAGAAGTAGCCATGATGATGATAGCCCAAAATATGCGGGTAGCCTTACTTACCGAGCATGTGCCATTAAAAGATGTGGCGCCATACATTAGCCGTGAAAATATTTTAAGCAAGCTACAGGTGATGAATCAATCGCTAAAAAAAGATTTTGGAATTAATAAACCAAAAATTGCAGTGCTGGCGCTTAATCCTCATGCAGGCGATGAGGGGCTGATAGGCAAGGAAGAAATAGAGATAATAAAACCAGCCATACAGGAAGCAAAAAAGAGAGATGTATTTTGCTTTGGCCCCTATAGTGCCGATGCATTTTTTGCCCGTGGGCAATACGAAAAATTTGATGCGGTACTTGCCATGTATCACGATCAGGGGCTGATACCATTTAAATCGCTGGCCCTGGGCGAAGGGGTAAATTATACCGCCGGGCTTAGTGCCGTACGTACATCGCCAGACCATGGAGTAGCATTTGATATAGCCGGCAAAGGTATTGCAGATGAATCTTCCTTTAGAGAAGCCATTTACCAGTGTATAGACATTATCAATATGCGGATGGAGCGTACCTTACAATTTAGTAACCCTCTTAAAAAAATGAGCGCTGCCGTGGTGGCGAATGCAGTAGATGAAAAATTATCTTTAGATGAAAATTAAAAAAGGATTTTACAGGTAATGATTACACCTGTAAAACCCTTTATAGTAAAATGAATACGCTTATTGTAATACTTACAAATTACTAAATCTAAAGCCTACGGTAAATGGCCTGATATCTAAACTATGCTCATAAATTGATTTGGGCGTATAAGATCCATACAATCTTACGGGGCCAATGCCTAACTCACCAATGTATGAGAATTTAAATTTCTCTAAATCGTAATCTCCTTTATTGTGCTGTTTGCCACGCTCACTGCTTATTTGCTTGTTGCGCTGGCTATAGAGGTATCCTGCGCTTACACCTGCACTTAATATCAAACCTTTTTTATTAGCTGCATGGTTGGTGGCAAAGCTTAGCATAAAAGGTACGGTAAGATAATCTGCCGCAAGTTTGTTTTTACTAAAATTAATAGAATCTCTAAAAATGAAAGGTGCATTGGTTTGTACACCTGAGTAAGGTATGGTACCCCCTTCTCTATAGCTAATATGCGACTGGCTGCGATACCTGTAATTATTCAGCTCCAGGCCAAGGCCATATTTTAAGCTCACATTATTTTTGATGATATTGAGCTTTTGCATAAATATCCAAATATTTACATTGATACTTTTGCCTGTTTTTAGTTTAAAATCTTCTTTAGAAAAAGCCGGGCTGCCGGGCTTATTTACCAGGTAATTTCCTGTATTAGAGTAATTGGTATTATCGCTATAGTTTGCAAATCCAATATCTGCAATAAACCAGTTGGTAGTAACTTTAGAGTATGACCTGGCAGGCCTTCGTCCCATGGTAATGGAAGTACCATTATCTCCATTATTGCCAGATTTATTTTTATTGCTTTTTTTTACAATAACGATATTGCCTATACGCAGTGTATCATTTTTGTGGAAGGAAGAGTCTGTTTGAGCCGTGGAGCCTGCATATATTGCACAGGTTGCCAGTAAGAGGATAAGTCTTTTCATTGTTTTGTTTTTTTGCATTTTAAAAGATGAATTAAAGGGCTACTTCAAAGCCGCCAATACGAAGGGCTTTGTCGGTATTAATATTGGTTGTTCGTTCTACCATTCTTTTTACTTTTCGTAGAAAAATGCCGGCTTTGCTACGGTTTAATTTTTCTTCTTTGATGTATAAAATTCTGTCGTTGTTTGTTTCTGCACTAGCTACAGGATATACTGCAGATTGAGCAATGCTATTGTTTAATGCGGCCATGTTTACATCGGTAATGGTTGCTGGCGCTTTGGTTGGTATTACCGGGTTTTGTATGGCAACATCATTTTTCGCTTCGTTATCATTTTTTAATGGCAATGATTTTTGATGATCATTGGCAGCCATTAAAGTTTTATCTTCATGTAAAGCCTGCACTACAGGAGTTTGTTGCAATGTTTCTTTATTTGTTTTTGGCATTTTGTCAACAAGACTATTGTTTTGTACTTGTCTGTCTTTTTGAGCTGGTTTACCTGTTATTTTTTCTAAAGTAGTATTGCTTTGGGTAGGTTCTACAATAAGGTTATTTTTTGCATTTTGATTAGCCGCCTGCAAATCCCCTGTAGCTTGATGATTGTCCCTACCTGTTATTTTGTTATTTGATTGAGCAGACGAGGGTATGCCGGTATTTTTTATTTCGGCAATGCCTTCTGTATTGTTTTTATTGTTTAGCAAAGAAGCTCCCCAAAAAAAGCCTGCAACCAATATTGCTGCTGCCACAGCCCATTTTACAAACTGCCCGATGATAACGGTATCTCTTTCTTTTTTATACAGGGTATTTTTGTAAGGGAATGATATGCTCTCTGATGGGTCTAACTTAGTATGCTGTAATATATCCCAGTCGGCTTGTAAATTTTTGTCTTTTTCAATGATTGATGTAATATTATTTTCCTGTTCTTTGTTCAATTCTCCATCCAGCAGCAGAAGCATATTTTCCTGCAACAGTTCATCATGCGCCTGCGATTTAAAGAGGTTTGCTTTATCAGTAAATTCTACTTTATTCATAGGCAGTACGGTTTCCTGCAATTGAATAAATTCTTCCTCCAGGTCTGCATGAAGCGCCACAAAATCTTCCACAGCTTTTTTTTCTGTATCAGATAACTCGTTATCAATATACAGTAAAAAATAAGTTTCGTAATTGTTTCTGTTTATCATCATGTCAAATCACATTTTCAGGGTTCACGATATATGCTTTTAGTTGCAACCTTGCCCTGTGCAGGTACACTTTTACCTGGCTTACATTTAATCCCATTATCTGGCCTATTTCTTCATAATTGTATCCTTCATAATCTTTCAGCATTACCAGGCTTCGCTGTGTTTCATTTAATTTACTTAGCGCTTCCTCTAAAATTCTTTTAATATTTTGTGGCTGATGATTGCTCCCCAGCGCTGTTTCCGTAAAATCTTCTTTTAAGCTCACTCTTTTTATTTTACGAATATGATCAATCATAAGGTGGTAGGCAACGGTAAATAAAAAACTCTTGCATTTTTCATTAATAACGGATTGCCGGTTCACCCACATTTTTTCATAAGCAGCCTGTACTACATCTTTTGCATCCTCTTCGTTTCTTAAATTTTTAAGAATAAAGCGATATACATTATCTGAGTAAAGGTTTACACATTCGTTATATTCTTTCTCCGTCATACAGTATTAGTCGTAAAATTATTTCAGCGTATTGGGTTATTTATAAGTTATACGCTTTAGGGAAACCTAAAGTTACAGTTTACCAAAAAAATAGTTTGTAAAACCCTTACTTCTCATTTAGCCGAAGTTGCACCAATATTTTGAGCTGAAAAAAATTAAATAGTAATATGTAAAATACCTTGTGTTACAAAATTCCAGGGAGAAAATGTTTTATCCTTTAAATGATTTTTGCAGCAAACACTATTATTAGGAGAAGGTGCAGAAGGAGGTATAGGGGTAATTTTAGCCGAAATAAACAGGCAAATAGTAGCAATAAGTAAAACAGTTGTTGCTAAAAAAGTTCTTTTAATCTGCATGCAGTTTGTTTTAAAGGCTTAACGAAATTACTCGTAAATAGTTACAGCTTGTCTGTTAAAATGTTAAAGAAATCAAAAACTAAGCAAACGATTGAGTAAGCTATAAGTAAGTAAATAATCAAAAACAATAAATCCTGATGTATTATTTGTAAAAAATTAAATGAGGTATCTGCCTTACTTTTGCAGGTAAATAAAGATATTATGAATAAAAATTTTAGTGATCGCATAGGGGCCGAATTGCAAGAGATAGAAACGGCGGGTCTTTTTAAAAAAGAACGTATTATTGGAAGTGAGCAGGGAGCTGAAATTATTGTAAACGGTACTACTGTATTAAATTTTTGTGCTAATAATTATCTTGGGCTTTCATCGCATCCAAAAGTATTGGAGGCAGCAAAAAAATATATTGATTACCGCGGCTATGGTATGAGCAGTGTACGTTTTATTTGCGGTACGCAGGATATTCATAAAGAGCTGGAGAAAAAGATTGCTACCTTTTTAGGTACTGAAGATACCATTTTATATGCTGCGGCATTTGATGCCAACGGAGGAGTATTTGAACCTTTATTTAGTGAGCAGGATGCCATCATAAGCGATGCGCTTAACCATGCATCAATTATAGATGGGGTAAGGCTTTGCAAAGCGCAGCGCTATCGCTATGAGCATAATAATATGGCCGACCTTGAGGCTAAGTTAAAAGAAAGTGCAGGTCTTCGTTCACGCATTATAGTTACTGATGGCTCCTTTAGCATGGATGGCACCATTGCCCAGTTAGATAAAATATGCGACCTGGCTGATAAGTACGATGCTATTGTAATGATAGATGAGTGCCACTCTTCGGGTTTTTTGGGCAAGACCGGCCGTGGTACACACGAGTACCGCAATGTGATGGGCCGCATTGATATTATTACCGGCACTTTGGGCAAAGCGCTTGGTGGCGCCAGTGGCGGATTTACCAGTGGTAAAAAAGAAATTATTGAAATGCTAAGGCAGCGCAGCAGGCCTTATTTGTTTTCGAATACAGTGGCACCAAGTATTGTAGGCGCCAGCATTGCCGTATTTGATATGCTGAGCAATACTACCGAGCTTAGAGATAAATTAGAAGCCAATACGCAATATTTTAGAAGCCGTATGACGGAAGCCGGGTTTGATATAAAACCAGGCGAGCATCCCATAGTACCCATCATGTTGTATGATGCGGTAGTTGCACAACAATTTGCAGCAAATTTGCTGGAAGAAGGTATCTACGTCATCGGGTTTTTCTACCCTGTGGTAGCCAAAGGGCAAGCAAGGATACGTGTACAAATTAGTGCAGCGCATGAACAACGCCATTTAGATAAAGCCATTGCGGCTTTTACAAAAGTGGGCAAAGCATTGGGAGTGCTTAAATAATGGTATAAGAAACCTGACTATTATTTTTTCTATTCATATTGCTTAGCAAAAACTTAAGCGCAGAAGTTTTGTATGAATATTTATACCAAAGTGAAAACGGAGGTATAAAACTCATTGATTTTTTATATAAATAATGTTACTGTTTTTGCTAGCATCCACTACCTGCCCATTGATATTATAATAACTCAATGTATTAAGGCAAGCTTCTTTTGTGCCACCAAAAATGTTTCTTTGCTGTGTTCTTTGCTCTTCAGTAATATTATTCAACTGATATTTTTTATACATTTTTGGGAAATAAACTTCGTAATCATAGTCACAATCTAAAACTATATCACCACTAAAGGCTACAAATTTCAAGGTATCACCCAAAAACTTATACCGGGTATTTGCAGGCGTAATAACAGCAGAATCAAGGGGAGAAACAAAACCTGAATTCTTTGTAAATTTTTTTAATACTATGGAGTCGGTTTCTGCAGTTGAAAATCCGATACAGCTTATATAAACATCCGATTTAAAGCAATCATAAGTACATGAGCTGACTAATAGCAATAACAAAAAATAAAAAAGTAATTTTTTCATAAAGTTTATATAGTGTTAGGTTACAGATAAGAATTGGCAATACCGGTTATTATTTTTTACACCTAAAATTACATTAAAAAAATACAATTTAGGGTTATGTTACGGTATGGATCTCCTGCCTGCCTTTAAACTAAAAAATTATAAAATAATTTGAGATAGCATTTTATTAAAAAAGTTACCTTCAATTTTCATTTGCTTTTATGCCATTTAAATTAAATGCAGAATATACTCCGGCAGGCGATCAGCCCAGCGCCATCAGTCAACTTACTGAAGGAATACAGCAAGGTGAAAAATACCAAACGCTATTAGGCGTAACCGGTAGCGGTAAAACATTTACCATGGCCAATGTAATACAAAATGTACAAAGGCCTACCCTGGTATTAACACACAATAAAACACTGGTAGCCCAGTTGTATGGCGAGTTTAAGCAGTTTTTTCCTGATAATGCAGTGGGGTATTTTGTTTCATACTACGATTATTACCAGCCCGAAGCGTATATGCCAAGCAGTAATACTTATATAGAAAAAGATTTGAGCATCAATGAAGAATTAGATAAGCTTCGCCTGCAGGCTACGGCACAGCTTTTAAGTGGGCGAAGAGATATAATAGTGGTAGCAAGTGTGAGTTGCATATATGGTATGGGCAATCCTTCTGAGTATGAAAATGGAATTATTCGCATAAAACAAAAACAGGTACTAAGCCGCCAGGGATTTTTACATGCATTGGTAAATTCGTTGTACCACCGCAGTCAGGGCGACTTTACCAGGGGCACATTTAGGGTAAAAGGCGATACCATTGATATAAATTTACCTTATGTGGATTTTGGCTACCGAATTAGTTTTTTTGGAGATGAAATAGAAAGTATAGAAACGCTGGAAACTGCTACGGGCAAGCGTATCAGCTCGGTAGAAAATGCTGCAATTTTTCCTGCCAACCTTTACCTTGCACCAAAAGACATGCTGGCGCAGGTGATAAACGAAATACAGGATGAATGTGCTGCACAGGTACAATATTTTAAAAACTCCGGAAAATATATAGAAGCACAGCGCATAGGAGAAAGAGTAAATTACGATCTGGAAATGATTAGAGAATTGGGGTATTGCAATGGAATTGAAAACTATTCCCGATTTTTTGACCGGCGTCAACCCGGTGCCAGGCCATTTTGCCTGTTAGATTATTTTCCAAAAGATTTTTTAACCATTATTGATGAGAGCCATCAAACCATACCACAGGTAAGTGGCATGTATGGTGGCGACAGAAGCCGCAAACTGGTATTGGTAGATTATGGATTCAGGCTTCCCTCGGCAATGGATAACCGGCCACAAAATTTTCATGAGTTTGAAAATCTTACCAATCAAACTATTTATGTATCTGCTACGCCAGGAGATTATGAACTGGACAAAAGCGGAGGTGTGGTGGTAGAGCAGGTGGTGCGTCCAACCGGGCTTTTAGACCCTCCCATAGAAATCAGGCCGTCTATCAACCAGGTAGATGATTTGCTGGATGAAATAGATGAGCAGGTAAAACAAGGCGGCAGGGTACTGGTAACTACACTTACCAAACGCATGGCAGAAGAGATGGATAAATACCTGCAACGAATCAACATAAAATCGAAATACATACACAGCGAAGTACATACGCTTGACAGGATTGAAATATTGAGAGAACTGCGTTTAGGCCTAATAGATGTATTGGTAGGTGTAAACCTGTTGAGAGAAGGGCTTGACCTGCCTGAAGTAACCCTGGTTGCCATTTTAGATGCAGACAAAGAAGGATTTCTCCGCAATGAAAGAAGCCTCACACAAACTGCAGGCAGGGCTGCACGCAATGCCAATGGCCGGGTAATTTTTTATGCAGATAAGATAACCGAGAGCATGCAAAAAACGATGGATGAAACCACCCGGAGAAGAGAAAAACAAATTGCTTATAATACTGAGCACCATATCATCCCGGCTACCATCATCAAAACAAAAGAGCAGGTAATAGCACAAGGCAGTGTATTGGATATAAAAGGCTACGACCCTTCAAACCCTTATGCAGTAGCTCCTGATGATGAATTGGTAACCGCAGCAGCCGAAGATCAGGCGGAGTACAAAACCATTCCACAAGTAGAAAAAGCTATAGGCAAAATAAAAAAAGAAATGGAAAAAGCAGCAAGAGACCTCGATTTTATGGAAGCAGCAAGGCTCAGGGATGAAATGTTTAAAATGAAAAAAGAATTGGAAGAGATGAAAGCTGGTTAAACCTAACAGCAAAAATTTTAAAGACGTCGTTAGAAATATTTTGATTCTTTGCTTGCATTATTTCCAAGGCAGTGGCTCTGAAAAACTCAGGCAAATCATTTTCATATTAACTCATGCGGATATTTTAAAATGCTGAAATCAAATTCTTTTTTCAAAGCAATAAAATTTTTTGATTCAAGAATCACTGATCAATGGATAGT
>JAFDXD010000103.1 GCA_018268135.1 Bacteroidota bacterium | reverse complement strand
TTTTAGGCGGACATGCAAATTTTTAGCTTTTTTTATGCAGCCTTGATTTTTTTGTTACTTTTTGTATCAAGACAAAAAGTAAATAAAGAGAAACCTAATAGGAATAAAGGTTTGATAGCAAAATATCTAATCCTATAAAATTTAATTGTTCCAAAGGCACAGATACGCATTGCACAAATGCCTTGCTGCATATCTGCGCCAGTAGAATCTATCGACTGAACTAAATTTATTTTAGGCGGACATTCAAATTTTTAGCTTTTTTTATGCAGCCTTGATTTTTTTGTTACTTTTTGTATCAAGACAAAAAGTAATTAAAGAAAAACCAACGGGGATAAAGGTTTGATATCAAAATATCTAATCCTATAAAATTTAATTGTTTCAAAGGCACAGATACGTATTGAACAAAAGCCATGCTGCATATCTGCGCTAGTAGAAAATAATACGTTTTTGTTTTTTACCTAACTTATAAAGCAATAGACAAGAGGAAATAAGTTTTGTATCGTGTATGCTCATTATTCACAGAAAGATAATTTATTACTACTGCTTATTCTTGTCATACAGCCATTGTTCAAAATCATTAATAGCATCTTTTACCACTTCAACCTTTGCCGGAAAATTGCGCAGTCGTACAAAAGGTTTTTCAAATTTTTCGATGTATTTTTTTATAACAAGATGGCTCCTGTTTTTGGTAATAAAAAAATCAATATTATTTTCTCTTAACAGTTCAATACATTTATCCCATTGAAGTGGAATAACAATTCCATCTGCATCATTTTCACAATAAAAAATTCTTTTACGAGGCAATGAAGGGTGTTGGCAGATACAAAGAAGTTTATCCAGAGGCAAAATAATTTTTGCACCTTCATTATCTGTGAGCCATATTTTTTTTGAGGAAAGATGATTGGTCTTGGTTTTCTCTACGGCTTCTTTTAAATATTGGGGTAAAAATTGACGCAGGTTTTCCCACAAAGGTTTTACAAGGTATTTATCCACTTTATAGTTATTGATAATCTCCTGGGGTATTTCAGGATTATCTTTTTGAAAACCAGTATTGAAAATGATATATGGATTACATGAAGGCAAATTCTGTATTTGTTGTAAAATCTCAAAAGCGCTTCCTCCATTCAGGCCCCAGTCCAAAAATAGAAGATTTGGCTTATGCTCACTTATTTTTTCAATGGCCTGCTTTACACTTACACAATACCCTAATGAAATCCATTCTTCATATTTTTCCATTCTTCTGATTATCCCTTCACAAACATCCGGGGCATTTTCAATTACCAGATATGTAAACTTATTCATGCTCTATTTTTATTTCTTTTGGAATAACAATTGCTACCATTGTACCATAACCATTCCCTTCTTCTACATATATATCATCTGTATAATCAATACTGATTTCCCATTTGCCTGCCAGGTTTATAATATTAATAATTTCATTTAAATTTTTTGTGCCCGTACCATGTTTTGTAAAATTACTTAGTTGTAAAGACCTCTTTCTACCTATCCCATTATCTACAATAAATATTACCAAATCCTCTTCTTTTTCGGTAATCTGTATAGATAAATTCCAGGGGCCGGTTTCTTTATTGCTTAGGCCATGTAGCAGAGCGTTTTCTACCGGTATTTGCAAAAGACCCATTGGCAACAAAATATGCTGCCACTTTTTTATGATGGTATCATCAGGTAAATGAGCCTTTAATTTTTTAAGATACATGCTTTTGTGAATCTGAATAATATTTTCTACAAGCCGCCATTCGTATTTAAAAGCATGTAATGTTTTTTGCTCTTTTGCATGATTAAAAATAATATTCACACTTTCGCCCAGTCGGCTCAATACAGATTCGGCTTCGGGCTTATCGTCCATCTGAGCCCCTATTGCATTAAGAGCATTTAAAATAAAATGTGGCCTAAACTGGCTACTCAGTGATGTAATTTGCAAACTAGTGAGTTTCTTATCCTGCTCGGCTTTTAATGTTAAATATTCTGATTCTTTTAATTTTAAAGATTGAACTGCAAGTTTTCTTTTATATCGATTAAACAATAGGTAACTGAAAGCTACAATTACGATTGTACTAAGGATTAGCCAAAACCACCAATACTGCCAAAGAAATTTTTTAATAGTAATCCGGAAATAGTGGTAACTGACCGTGCCATTCAATTGAATTATCCTTACGCAAAAAATATAATTTCCGCTTTGCAAATTATTAAACCTAAAATTGGATTGCAGGAATGGCTTTTCAAAATCAGCTTTTTCACCTTGTTTAATAAGCACAGCATTCATGTATCTTGGTAGCAGATCCCGGCTCAAAATTCGCACCTCAAATGATAAACTGTTGTTTAAGGGGGAAAGTTCAAGGCATTTCCCTTCGTTTAAAAAATATGAATTATTATTGGTTACAGTAAGCTTAATTGATGGAGTTATTATATAAGTTGGTTGCTGTAACCATTGTTTTAAATTCCAGTTATATACCATATCACTAGTACTAAACCAAATGGTACTATCAGTATGACTTGTAAACATGGTGTTTTGCTCAGTAAAGCTGGTAAATGCTGCCTCCTGAGGATTCAGGTATCTTACTAAAATCTTTTTAGCAATATAAAAGCTGTCTAAATTAAGCAGGCAAATTTTATCATAGCAACCTAACAGCAGGTAATTTTCATTGCCATAATATGCCGTCATACTCATAATAGAGGGCGTTACATCATCTAGCAGTGGATGTTTTATTTTTATACAATTTAGTGGCGATGGCTCTTTAGAATAATCATTATAATACCAAAGGCCTTCGCCACCAAGCCAAACTGTACCCCATTTATCTGTAAGGCTACTCATGGCTCCTACATGGCTCTTCCCTTCATCTATAAGCCATGTTTTAGCCATACCTGTAGCAGGATTGTAAACTGCCACGCCTGTGTGTGGATGGCCACACCAAATATTGCCTTTTCTATCTTCGGTAATGCTAAGAATATTTTGAAGGTTCATACCTTTTGCACTGTCAATCTTATACCAGTTAGGAGTATTGGCATCTAATTTAACAGCATCAGTTACCCACAAACCAAGCTTACTACATTTACCATAATAAACGGTATGCTTACCTGGTGCCTGATACAGGAAAAAGCCTGTAAGGCTATCTCCCTTTACTTTATTTACATTCTTTAAAGTAAGCTGCTTTAACCCCTGCTCACCTTCGCCAATCATATATATTTTATGGTTTAAATGCAATGCTCCATTGATGGGTTGAAAATTTATGGTCTGATGCTGTACTATCTTTTCTTTGCTTTTATCAATAAAGCTTACTGCGCCAGTATAGCTACCGGCCCAAATATTACCCTCCTCATCTTGCAATAGAGAAAATGTAGCCTTGCTATGGGTATTGCTATACAAGTGAGTATATTTTTGTAAATAAGGAAATACTCTTACAGGTTTGTTTTCAGTACCAGAGATAAAAGAAAGCAATTGGGATGGTTGGTACAGGTAGGCATTAATTTTTTTATCTATATAGCAAGGTGTAGTAAACCTGTTTGTAAGGCTGTCAATAGATTTTATTGTTGAAAACAATGGCGTTTGCTTGATATAATACGGAAATAATTTACCCGAAGTAACATTTGTTTCTGCTCCAAGCCCCACAGAATTCATAGCCAGAGGTAGCTCCTGCAATTTTCCATTTTTGTACAGCAAGCTGGTAGAAAAATTATTTGCAGAACAAGTAAAATTATTTTCATCTTTAACTAATAAATATTTTAGCGCCTGCCCATTACTTTTATATGGAATTTTTTTCAGCAGTCTAAAACTGTTACTTTCTTCTATATACCTGCTTAATAAAATGTAATCCTTAGTAACACACATGTGCCATATATACCCTTTAATTTCATCAACACAAAGCATATTTTGCTGCTCCGCTTCATTTATAGGGCATTGTAGTTTAAAAATTTCTTTTTGCCCATCAAAGTAACTGATTCGGTTTTTTACAGCATTTACTAAATAAAAACCTTTGAATAGTTGTGATTTTGTAGAATAACAATCTATCCAGTTAAATTTATAAACCCTTTCAATTTTTTTATTTTTTAAAACTCCTAATCCAAAGTTGCCAATTAACCAGGCTTCAGTACTATCGGAGTTGTATATAAGATGATTAGGTGCCACATCTATTATGCTACTCCATCCTGCTATACTGTCTATATAATTATTTCCTATTATTGCTGCATTACGGTTATACGAAATATATAATAATTCACCACTCTTCAATGGCGCTAACAATTGGTTGTTAAAATCTACCTGGGGATTATTATCGCCAATAGTATAAGTATTTGCAAAATGCGATGGCAATTGCCCGTAGGCTTTAGCTGAAATTAAAATCAGTATGAGGAGTACCTTTTTTATTGTATAATAATATTGCCTGGTGGTATGATATGCTTACAAATTTGCAAAAAAATAATGGAATGGATATAAATGAGTGATACGTTTCATGCAATGAAATACAGGTTTGCTGTCAAATTAAGGTACTGTTTCATAAACTGTTTGAATATTGGCATAAAAAAAACCTTCACATCTGGCGCAGATATGCAGCAAAGGATAAGTGCTGTAGGCGTATCTGCGCCTACATCAGTTTATAGAACAATAAAGGATATTTTTTCTTACCGTTTGCTGAGGACAGCAACCAGAAGTTTTTATAACCTGACTCGCCAAAAAAGTTTACAGTTAAAATAATAGGATTAAGTAGAATGAACGCAAAAAAAATTTGCAAGGCTTGAGGCTCCGGCCTCATAAAAAAAGCGTTAAGAAAGTTTGAATGGCAGCCGTTAAAAAATAAAATTAATGCTGAAAATGCTGAATGTTGCAGATGGTTTGTAAGTCGCACTTTAGCCGGAATATGATCTATCGTCCGAGCTAATTTTATTTTAGGCGGACATGCAAATTTTTAGCTTTTTTATGCAGCCTTGATTTTTTTGTTACTTTTTGTATCAAGACAAAAAGTAATTAAAGAGAAACCTAATAGGAATAAAAGTTTGATATCAAAAAAACTAATCCTATAAAATAAAATAGTTTCAATGGCACAGATACACAATGCACAATAGCCTTGCTGCATATCAGCGCTAGTAGAGGGAAGCATGAGTGCCAAACAAATTTTCGAGGTTTGAGCCTCCGGCCTCATAAAAAAAGCGTTAAGAAAATTTGAATGGCAGCCGTTAAAAAATAAAATTAATGCTGAAAAAGCTGAATATTGCAGATGGTTTGTAAGTCGCACTTAAGCCGGGATATGATCTATCGTCCGAGCTAATTTTATTTTAGGCGGACATGCAAATTTTTAGCTTTTTTTATGCAGCCTTGATTTTTTTGTTACTTTTTGTA
>JAFDXD010000102.1 GCA_018268135.1 Bacteroidota bacterium | reverse complement strand
CTACATACATATAAAATGCCGCCCTGGCTGAGTCTTCAGCAGGTTGCAGCATTTGCAAACCTTTAAGCCCCGCTTTCTCTAAATTAATGTAATTATCTTTGGCTCCCATTTGATTAAGCCGCAATGCAGCACAATACGCCAGCCAGGCATTAACTTTTTCATTATGGCCTGTAATATTGGCCAATACAGGTTCCTGAGCATGTGTACTCATCGAAAGTAAACACAAAATCGCCATCCATATCATGCTAAATTTTTTCATGCTTACCTGCTTTCTAACTTAATTAAATGTATCATCGGTAAAGTTTAATTCATGCTTATACAATTTACCAATAGGTATCTCATGATTCCTGATAATGGCTTTATTTTTTTGCACCGTAGTTACTTTAGATTTATTCACCACAAAACTTCTGTGTATCCGTACAAATTTTTCGCCGGGCAATTTTTCAATCATATTACTTAAGGTTGACAACATAAGATACTCGCTATCGCTGGTAGTAATACGGGTATAATCTTTCATGGATTCTAAAAATAAAATATCATTCAAAGCAATTTTATATTTATCATAGCCCTGTTTGATGATAATAAAATTATTTTCCTGCCCGGAGTCAAAGGCAAAAGCTTTACTACGCAGGCGGATAAAATCCCTTATGCGATTGGCACAGGCGGCAAACCGGTCGGGAGTTACCGGTTTTAAAATATAATCAAATACATCTAACTCAAAACCATCCAGAGCAAACTCCGGATGTGAGCTTATCAATACAATAATAGCGTTTGAAATAATTTTTTTTCGCAGCAAATCAATTCCGGATATGCCGGGCATTTCGATATCTAAAAAGATAATATCCGGAGAAATGTTTTTTATAAATTCTACAGCTTCCAGTGGATTACTACAGGATATAATTTTTTGTAAAAAAGGAAATTTTGCTGCCTGAGACTCAATCACTGCCCGGTCTATCTCATTATCATCAATAATAATATACCTGAGTGGTGCTTCCATAATAAATGATACCGGCTAACATTTTTTTAGCTTCTGCTATAAAGCTACAAAAAAAATAAAAGAAAATATAGAACGTTTTTGCTCACTGCGAATATTGGTTAATAAAAAATAAATGATAAAAAAAAGTTATCTTTCAAAAAAGATAAAATTTAAAATAAGCCAAACATGCGTTACATGAACCAATATTTTATTAATTGCATAAAGCTTTTAATTCCGATTATTTTAATAAGCTGTAATCAATCTCATCAAAGTACAACTGCCCCTACTGATGAGGCTTTTAATGCCGATAGCATGAAGCAGGATATTGCCATATTAGCATCAGACTCATTTATGGGACGCAAGCCATTTACCGAAGGTGAAACCAAAACACTGGCATACCTGCAAAAAAGATTTAAAGAAATAGGGCTGCAACCAGGCAATGGCGATAGTTATTTACAAGCGGTACCTGTTGCCAAAATACAAGCCACTGCTGCTCCTCAAATGGAAGTAAAAACATCAAAAGGAAATTTTTCATTAAAGGCTTTTGATGATTATGTGATATGGACAAACAAATCTGACAGCAATATTTCATTGCAAAATACACCGGTAGTATTTGCAGGCTATGGGGTAGATGCTCCCGAGTATCAATGGAATGATTATGCCGGCATAGATGTAAAAGGTAAAGTAGTGATTGTAATGGTAAACGACCCCGGGTTTTGGGTGGGCGATAGCACTCTATTTAAAGGCAATACCATGACGTATTATGGGCGCTGGACCTATAAGTTTGAAGAAGCAGCAAGGCAGGGTGCAAAAGGTTGTTTGATTGTACACAATACCAAGGCTGCAAGCTATCCTTTTTTGGTGGTGCAAAATAGCTTTAACACTGCCCGGATACAATTAGACAATAGAGGCAAAGCCGAAAAAAATTGTGATGTAGCCGGATGGATTACCGAACCCGTAGCCAATAAATTATTTGAAGCTGCCGGGTACGACTCTACCCTGTTAGTAAAAGCCAATACAAGAGGATTTAAAGCCCTGCCATTGAATATTACTTTATCTACTACAATGAAAGTAAGTACTACTTACAACAAATCGTACAATGTATTGGGCAAAATTACCGGCAGCAAATACCCTAATGAAGTCATTATTTATACAGCACATTGGGATCATCTCGGTATTGGCCATCCTGATGCCAAGGGCGATTCTATTTACAATGGTGCATTAGACAATGCTTCGGGAGTAGCAGGATTATTGCAACTTGCTACTGCATTTAAAAAAATGAAAACAGCGCCAGAGAGAACCATACTCTTTATGAGTGTAACGGCTGAAGAGCAGGGCTTGCTAGGCTCTCAATATTATGCAGAAAACCCTGTGTACCCTATTGATAGTACTGTAGCCGATATAAATATGGACATTATGAATCCAAATGGCAAAACAAAAGATATTGTGGTAGTAGGCCGTGGCCAGTCAGATTTAGAAGATTATTTAAAAGAAGAAGTTGAAAAAAATGGTGGCTATATTTCCTTTGATGCTCATCCTGAATCGGGCATGTACTACCGCTCCGATCATTTTAATTTTGCAAAAGCAGGAGTACCTTCATTGTATATAAATAGTGGAATTGATATAATTGGCAAGGGCAAAGATGCAGGTTTACAACTTTCAAATGAATATTTACAGCATGATTACCATCATCCTTCAGATAATTACAACCCATTGTGGACGATGGCAGGTGCGCTCAACGATTTGCAATTATTATTTGCCGTAGGCAAGCGTATTGCTTTTGAAAATAAATGGCCCCAATGGAAAGACGGATCGGAATTTAAAGCAAAAAGGGAGAAAAAATAAAGGTTGCAATATTATTAGCTGAGCTAATTAGTAACACTACAGTTGCTGCCTTTTTTACTTCTTGCAAGTAAGAATCCTCCTGTACATAATATTAGCGCTGCGCCAAGTAGCATTTCATTTATATAGGGAACATTAATGTAGTCTAATGCTGCAATGCCCTGGGTCATCAATAAAAATTCGTTTATAAAAACACCACAAGCAAATACAATTACTGCTCTTACTAAATGAACACTGTATGCTAAATAATTTTCTGCAATAATAAAGCCTAAAAGAAAAAGCGAAATAACACCCAGTAAAGCAAGGTGAAGATACCCAATTACAATTGGCCTAAACCCAAATGCCAACTGGCTTAATGAAGGAATGGTAGAGCCTAACTGCAAAAGCAGTTTAATGGTAAGCGCCAGGGCAGGTAGTAGTAAAAAGCGCTTTGCAAAAACTGATAAGCCGGAGCTCCATTCTGTTTTGTATTTCTTTAAAGTTTTAATAAGCCATATCCATCCTGTTAATTGAGCCACTGCAGCCAGTACTACAAGGATGTAAATCCAAACCGGAATATGCATCCACAAAGTAGATAAGAAATAAGCAGGCAATATTGCAAAAGCAAAAAGTGAAAATATTTTCTTTAAAACATTTGACGGAATATTATACCGGCTAATAAATGAAGTAAATAAACCCATACAGCCAAAAAAGAACCATCCATTGTATTGAAAATGCAGGTAAAAATATTCTGCAGCAAGGTACCACTCCGGCTTTGCCACTTTTGCCATCATCATAAATGCCAATGAAAAGGCCCCTAAAGAAGAAACCGCATTTAATACTATGGCTACTTTAAACCATGCGTGGGCAATAGATGGCTTTGATACAGTTTGTAAATCTTTCCAGTACATAAAGGCAAATACATACGATACAAATACAGATAAGGTAGAAATAATAATTGAGTATAAGCCATATCCTTCTATCGGAAAAGCTATCAACATACCATAAGCTGTAAATAAGTTTGCATACAATACCCAACGATATTTAGCATACATACTTTGCCCTTTTTTTTGCACAAGATAATTTACCAATAATACCATCAGGCATTGAGTAACCCAACCTGCAAATGCAAAATGAGAATGGCCATGCAATAAATTTTTTTGCCCAACAAAAGGGAGTGGAAATAAAATTTTGTATCGAAGTATGACCCCTAAAGTAGCTACAATAAATAAATTAATCAATACAATTTTTAACCACTTGAATAACGGAAAATACATATAGTCAGTTTAATCAAAATTAATTTGAAGTATAAAATATTTTATGAGCATACTCATATTTATAAATATACTTTACCGCCAGATATCCTTAGTTGCCCATGCTGTTGCATCTCTTTCATAGTGCGGATAACGGTTTCAACCCGATACCCTGTCATGTCTGCAATTTGCTGCCTGGTGAGCAAAAGTTTATTACATTTTTTGCACACATTTTTATGTGTCAATTTAAAATGATTCAGCAAATTAATAATGCACTTTTCGGGGGCATGGTTCACCAGTTCTTTTACAAATAATATTTTGTACCTCAGCCTTTGTGATAATATTTTCAAAAAGTCATCATGTAATTCCACATGCTCTTTCATCAACTGCTTAAAAGAATTTTTATGCAAGCGAATAATAATGGAGTCTTTTTCGGCCATTGCAGAAGCTGCATAAGGCTCCTCATCAAAAAGAGGCTGCTCGCCAAAACATTCCCCTGGCTCTATCAAATCCTGAATAAATTCCCTGCCATCTTCCCTGACATTTACCCATTTGATTTTCCCTTCTATTAGTTGATGATAGAAGTTGCATTTATTCCCTTCTCCAAAAATAATTTCGCCGGCGTTTACTTTTTTATAAACAGCCCCCCATGCAAGCAGTGTATCTATATCTATCATTATTTATTACTGCATTTTTTACTCCTCAAAAGTAAAATCAGCATCTTCCGCAAACCATGATTTAAGGCACATTTTCTTATGATTATAATCACAAAAACACACCCCCTTGATTGTAAACCCGCCAGCAGCCTGCATTTTAAAAACAGGCTGAATTTTATAAATAAAACAAATTGCATAAATATGACTGTACGCATAAAAAATAATTGTACAACGAACTAATCTTGTACAGCAAAAAAAATCATACAAACCAAAAAATAACCAACATGAAAAAATTAGCAATTATTGTTTGTTTAGGTTTATTTATAGCCTCATGCGGAGGAAGTGCATCTGACAATGGAGTTGCACCGGCTACAGATAATACCACTGCTGCAAAAACAGATCAGCCTTCCACTACAGCTTCAGGCAACCCATCGTATGACCCTAACCGTGGTGAAGGAAAATTCACTACTGTGGATGTAGGCGAAAAACTGGATGCTACAATGGCCTCAAATGGCGAAAAAATTTATGGAGTAAAATGCAGCAGTTGCCATAAACTTACTGATGAAAAATTAGTAGGCCCCGGATGGAAAGATGTAACTCACAGGCATAGTGCCCCATGGATAATGAACTTTATCACCAATACTGATGCCATGCTTGATAAAGACCCCAAAGCACAGGCTGCATTGGAAATATGCCTGGTTCGTATGCCTAATCAAAACTTAAGCGATGATGATGCAAGGGCACTTTATGAATATATGAGAAAAAATGATGGTGTAAAATAAACCTGATTTAAAATTATTATTCACTACTGAATTAATTAAATAACAATGTATAATAAACATTCACTTGCAGCCCTGATAGTTTTTTGCGCTGTGCTGCTAAGTATAAATAGTTGTAAACCCAAAAATGCCGGCGATGCCGTTTCGGGAGATGCTGCTTCTAAAACCTATGTAGCCCCGGGCAAGTATGACGAAATCTATAATTTCGTTTCGGGTGGAT
>JAFDXD010000101.1 GCA_018268135.1 Bacteroidota bacterium | reverse complement strand
TGCCGACAAAATTATTTTTCCTTATGAGCCAAAGCAAATTGTAATTTATTGCGGCGAAAATGATTTGGCTGCCTCCGATACCGTTACAGCAGACATGGTTGTAAGCAGGTTTGATACTTTATTTAACCTTATCAGAAACCGTCTGCCCAATATTTCCATTGTGTTTGTATCGCTAAAGCCAAGCCCAAGCCGGCAAAAATTTTGGCCAAAAATGGAAGAAGCAAATGAAGCCATTAAAGCCATGCTGGAAAATGAAAATAATGCAGTATTTGTAGATGTGTACCATCTCATGTTTAATGAGGATGGCAGTATAAAAAAAGAAATTTTTCTATCAGATAATTTGCACATGAATGCAAAAGGGTATGCTATCTGGCAATCAGCTATTGCGCCTTATTTATTAAATTAATAGCTCTTTATGCAGCTTTGATTTTTTTTTACATTTTGTATCAATACAAAAAAGTAAATAAAACAAAACCTAATGAGAATAAAAGTTTGATGCCAAAACACCTAACCCAGTAAATTTAAAATACAGATTTTAAAAAAATAAAAATTACAACATGAAAATTGTACAAAAGCTATTGATGGTTATTTTATTGCTTGCCACAATACATACAAATGCACAAACGGGTAATGATGCTTTGGCCAACACAAAGATGAAGCATTTTATAGATGCCCTGATGAAGAAGATGACCATTGATGAAAAAATAGGGCAGTTAAATTTGCCCGGCTCCGGCGATATTGTAACAGGGCAGGCATCTAACTCCGACATCGGAAAAAAAATTAAAGAAGGAAGTGTTGGCGGATTATTCAACATTAAATCAATAGCAAAAATAAGAGCCGTACAAAAAGTAGCGGTAGAAGAAACCCGTTTAAAAATACCTTTAATATTTGGTATGGATGTTATACATGGGTATCAAACCACTTTCCCCATCCCGTTGGCGCTATCCTGCACATGGGATATGGATGCCATAAAACAAAGCGCCAGAATAGCGGCTACCGAAGCAAGTGCAGATGGCATTTGCTGGACATTTAGCCCAATGGTAGATATTTGCAGAGACCCAAGATGGGGACGAATAGCAGAAGGCGCAGGCGAAGACCCTTACCTCGGTTCGCAAATAGCCAAAGCAATGGTGCAGGGATATCAGGATAATGACCTCAGAAAAAATACAAGCATCATGGCTTGTGTAAAACATTTTGCAATGTATGGCGCCGCCGAAGCCGGGCGTGATTATAATACTACCGATATGAGCCATCTTACCATGTACAACACTTATTTGCCACCCTATAAAGCAGCCATAGATGCAGGAGCAGGTAGTGTAATGGCATCATTTAATGAAGTAGATGGAATACCGGCCACCGGCAATAAATGGTTACTAACAGATGTACTGCGTAAGCAATGGGGCTTTAAAGGCTTTGTGGTAACAGACTACACCGGTATTAATGAAATGATAGAACATGGCATGGGTGATTTACAAAAAGTATCTGCATTAGCCATGAATGCCGGGGTAGATATGGATATGGTTGGAGAAGGCTTCTTAACCACTCTAAAAAAATCATTGAAAGAAGGCAAGGTTACCATGCAGCAAATTGACAATGCATGCAGGCTGATACTGGAAGCAAAATATAAATTAGGCCTTTTTGATAATCCCTATAAATATTGCGATGAGCAAAGAGCCAAAACAGAAATTTATACGCCTGCTAATTTAAAAGTAGCTCGAGCAATTGCAACAGAAAGTTTTGTGTTGCTAAAAAACAATAACAATGTACTGCCTTTAAAAAAATCGGGCACCATTGCATTAATTGGCCCATTGGCCGATACTAAATCAAACATGCCGGGCACCTGGAGTGTGGCTACCGATCTTGATAAATCTATTTCGGTAAGGCAGGGTTTAGAAAATGCAGTAGGCAGCCAGGCAAAAATTTTATATGCAAAAGGCTCAAACCTTGATGCAGACAGCGTGTTAGAAGCAAATGAAACAATGTTTTCCAGGTCGTTGAACAGGGACAACAGGTCGGCAGAAGAATTGAAGAAAGAAGCATTAGATATAGCAGCACAGGCAGATGTAATAGTAGCAGCAGTAGGAGAGTCATCTGAAATGAGCGGAGAGTCATCAAGCCGTAGCGATATCCGAATACCAAAAACACAAAGAGAATTAATAAAGGCATTGGTAAAAACCGGTAAACCGGTTGTATTGGTTTTATTTGCTGGCAGGCCATTGGCATTAAAATGGGAAAATGAAAATGTACCGGCCATATTGAATGTTTGGTTTGGCGGTAGCCAGGCAGGCAACGCCATTGCCGATGTATTGTTTGGCGATATAAACCCTTCGGGAAAGCTTACCACTACTTTTCCGCAAAATATAGGGCAGGTGCCACTTTATTACAGCCATAAAAATACAGGCCGCCCATTGCCCGAAGGTAAATGGTTTCAAAAATTCAGGTCTAACTACCTCGATGTATCTAATGATCCCCTGTATCCATTTGGATTTGGCCTTAGCTACACTCATTTTGAATACAGTAATTTAAAACTCAGCAGCAATACCCTCAGCAGCAATGGTAAAATAACGGTAACGGCTACCCTAAAAAATACCGGTGATAAAGATGGCACTGAAGTAGCACAATTATATACCCGTCAAATGGTAGGCAGCATTACCCGGCCGGTAAAAGAGTTAAAAGGTTTTGAAAGAGTCTTTTTAAAAGCAGGGGAGAGCAAAACAATTTCTTTCAGCATTCAGCCTGAAGATTTAAAATTTTATAACAGTCAATTAAAATTTGTAGCAGAGCCGGGAGCCTTTAAAGTGTTTGTAGGTGGCAATAGCCGTGATGTACTCGAAGCGGGGTTTACCCTAAAGTAATTACATCAGCAGGTACCTGTCGTTGGTAAACAAACATGCAGAAAAAAAATTAGCTGATGGGCAGCATAAAATAAGTTGCGGAATCTTGCTTTTAATGTAAAGCCTGTTCCGCAATTTCGTCCATAGAAATACCATTATGGCTTTCATCAAAAATGCATTGCCCGTTTTTTATGATGAGAATTTGTGGCGATTCGTGATGCACCAAAAAAGCTTCAGCAATGGTATTTGATAATGCCCTGTGAGCAATCAGGTCTAAAAAATTGAAATCTATATTGGCAGGTGCAGAGGCTCTTTCCAGCCTGCTCTTTACCATGCTGCTAATACTGCATCGGCTACTATGCTTAAATATCACCTGAGGTATTGTTACAGATTTTGCTTTTATCTCTTCAAGGTCTTTTTCACTTTCAAGAGCAATCCAGTTCATGTGTTTTTGAATAAATTAGTGAATGATACCTTGCGCCATTGGGCAACCGGTTTTACGGCTCGAAGCACAACTACTCAATAAAGCTCCAAGAGCAACTGCAAATAAGGCAACAAAAAATAATTTTTTAAAGTTTTTCATATATTTATTTAATTAATGCAAAGATAATTTACAGAAGGTAAACGGAGAAATGCTAATTAAAATTACATTTGCAACACGTTATTTGTTAAAATGGCGATTTTACTACATAAATCCATTACAAAAAAAAGCTTAAACCCTTATCGATGCTACATTTAAACAGGCCTATCGCCTTTATTGACCTTGAAACTACCGGTGTTAACCTAACTTTAGACCGTATCGTAGAAATTGCAATTGTTAAAATTTTACCAGATGGCTCAAAACAGGTAAAAAGAAAGATAATTAACCCACAAATGCCCATACCGCAGGCCTCAAGCGATATACATGGCATAACCGATGAAATGGTAAAAGATGCCCCAACATTTAAGCAGGCAGCCAACGAAATCAAACAGTTTTTAGAAAACTGCGACCTCGGCGGTTACAATAGCAACAGGTTTGATATACCCATGCTAATGGAAGAATTTTTAAGATCTGATATAGAGGTTGAGCTTTATGATAGAAAGATGGTAGATGTGCAACATATTTTTTATACCATGGAGCCACGCACCCTTACGGCTGCATACAAATTTTATTGTGCCAAAGAGTTAGCCAATGCTCATAGTGCCGAGGCAGATATTAATGCCACCATTGAAGTATTAGAAGCACAAATTGAAAAGTACCAGCAACTCGGCACTACTGTTGACTCTATCTTATCTGTAATTGGCGAAGACAAAATAGTGGACTATGCAAGGCGGTTTATTTATGATGATAAAGGAGTAGAAATTTTTAATTTCGGAAAATTTAAAGGTAAACCCGTTTGCGATGTACTAAAAGCTGAGCCACAGTATTATGATTGGATGATGAAAGGAGATTTTCCAATGCATACAAAGAAAAAGCTTACAGAGCTATTCAACAAGGCCTTGTTAAAGAAGAAATAAATCACATTACATTAAATATATTCATACAGATTACTTTTTTAAAATAGTACTTTTGTAAAGTAAGCAAATCATCATTTGGAGAAAATTGTAATTATACCAACCTACAATGAAAAGGAAAATATTGAAGCAATTATTGCAGCAGTCATTTCCCAGCAAGCCGATTATCACATTCTTATTATAGATGACGGCTCACCAGATGGTACGGCAAATATTGTAAAATCTCTTTTTCCAAAATATACCGGCCGGTTGTTTTTAGAAGAGCGCCATGGAAAACTTGGCCTTGGTACCGCATACATTCATGGTTTTAAATGGGCCATGACAAAAGGCTACAAATATATTTTTGAAATGGATGCCGATTTTTCGCACAATCCATCAGACCTCGAGCGCCTCTATAATGCCTGCAAAAATGGGGCAGGGGTAGCAGTAGGTTCACGCTATGTAAAAAATGGTGCTGTAGAAAACTGGCCTACTAATAGAATAGCCTTATCAAAAGGCGCATCGCTCTATACAAGAATAATTACCTGGATGCCCGTAAAAGACCCCACCGCAGGGTTTGTATGCTACCAGCGAAAAGTTCTCGAAGCTATTAATTTTGATAATATCAGTTTTGTAGGATATGCCTTTCAGATAGAAATGAAATTTGCCGCATGGAAACTCGGATTTAAAATAGTAGAAGTGCCCATCACTTTTAAAGACCGCAAACTTGGCGCCAGTAAAATGAATAAAGGAATTGTAAAAGAAGGAATTTTAGGCGTTTTAGAATTGCGTTGGCAAAGTTTGTTTAAAAATTATCGCCGTAGGCTCAGCAGCGAACAAGCAGCTAACCAGGCAAATTTATTTCAACAGCAAGACATCATATTGCGTGAAAAATAATTTTTTATTTGAAGCCCGGCACACTCTCTTTAATCAACATCAGTCCCGCTATCCGCTTGTAGCCCTGCTTTGGCAGGGGCTACCGCTACTATCGGGGCTAAGTGGTCGGCCTTATTGCCCTTAGCAGCATTTATAGCACAACCTCTTTTTTTATGCAGCCTTTATTTTTTTATTACTTTTTGTGTCAACGCAAAAAGTAAATAAAGGTTTGATATCAAAATACCTAAAATAAAAAAAGCAACCGGTTTATCCTGCAAAAAAATATCAGGCATTCATCAGTCATACACTGCACAGGCTAATGTTTATTGGTAAATGCAGGATGGTATTGGCTCAGCGTACTCCGTAGAAAATCCCTGTCGAGGTGAGTGTATATTTCTGTAGTAGTAATACTCTCGTGGCCAAGCATCTCCTGCACCGCTCTTAGGTCGGCGCCTCCCTCTACCAGGTGCGTAGCAAATGAATGTCTAAAAGTGTGTGGCGAAATATTTTTTGTAATACCAGCCTCTTTGGCCAGCGCTTTTATTATCAAAAATATCATTACCCTGCTAAGCCTGCTGCCACGCCGGTTTAAAAATACAATATCCTCTTCACCTTTTTTAATGGCTATATGGTTCCTAATGGTTTGCCGGTACATATTGATATACTTTATTGCAGTATCTCCAATTGGTACCAATCTTTCTTTATTTCCTTTGCCCACTACTTTTATAAAACCCACTTCAAGATAAAGGCAACTTAATTTTAAATTTACCACTTCACTCACCCTTAGCCCACAACTGTACATCGTTTCTAATATCGCTTTGTTCCTTTCTCCTTCAGGTTTACTTAAATCTATACAAGCAATTATTTTTTCTATCTCTTCAAATGATAGCGTATCCGGAAGTTTACGCACCAACTTGGGCGATTCTAATAATACCGTGGGGTCTTCT
>JAFDXD010000100.1 GCA_018268135.1 Bacteroidota bacterium | reverse complement strand
TGTATTTCTTAAAAATTTCGCTGCTGCCATCTGTACTGCAATTATCACTTATAATAATTTCAAGATTGCGATAATCTTGTGCCAGAGCTGAGCGTATGGCTTCTTCAATATAATGAGCACGATTGTAGGAGGTAATAACAATACTTACTAATGGTTCAAATGCAATATCTGGCGTAGGTGTTTGAGTAAAATGTTCATTCATAAGCGTAATATTGTTCGCAGTGTGTCTCTAAAATTTTTTAAGGTTAACATTGAGATAGAGAAAACAAACACAAAGATAATGCCTATTGATATTAGGCCGGGAGTAAATGCCGGAAAGAAATAACAAAGTAGCAATTTTATGGAGCCGAGCAATAAAAAGGAGATTAATAAAGGGATAGCAGTATCTTTCCAATACCATGTAAAGAGCTCATTTTTTAAAAGTGTTTTGTGCATGACAGGCTGACTAATTAAAACATACCCTGCATTTACCGTAAGCCAAACAAAAGTAGCGCCTACCGGGCCATACACTGAAGTCCACCACAATAGCATGGGCACTAAAATAATGGCAGCAATGGTATTTTGATAAATGGTAAACCTTGTCCATCCGTAAGCAATGATTAAATTATAAGGCATTACAATCAATGCATTTAATATACTGCCTGCTACCAATATACGAGCCATTAAGTATGTGTGAGAAGTAGTATCGGCATTATGAGTCCATATAAATAATATTTCTTTTGTAAAAAAAATAAGCAAAAACCCGATTGGGGCAATAATGGTAGCCATCAGCCTGCATGCATTGTGATATATTTTTTTTAATGTAATTTCATCCTGTATAGATACCAGCTTTGTAAACCTGGGAAAAAATGTAATGCTTAATGGCCCAGATACCATGCTCATACTGCTTGCAATAGTAAAGGCCAGTGTATAATATCCAAATACAGATAAAGGCAAAATTTTGCTTAATACAATTTTATCAATTTGTGCCAAAAAGAAAGTGATGATGCTGATGCTTGTCATGCCTGCAGCAAAGCGCCATACATTTTTTAACTGAGCTTTTGAAAATGTTGGTTTTAAAATATTTTTAGGCATGTGGCGCCAAAGGCCCATCCGCATTACCATTACATATAAAAAGCTGAGTACCGCCTGCCAAATAAAAAATGCTTCGAGTGTAGCAGAAAAATATTTTAAAATAATAATAACCCCGGCAGCCCTTAGGGTACTCATTATTACAGTAATCACATTATTCAGCACCTGTTTATCAAGGCCGGTAAGGCCGCCATCATATAAACTAATGGGCCATTGAAAAGCAATAACAGCGCCCATTAGCATTACTGATTGTGTTACAGTATGCACAGGGAGGGTTTCTACCTTTACCCAATGAGTTGCAATTAAACCTGCAAACAATACCACCAGCAGGCTGATGCAAACACCAATGCCCCAATAAATACACTCCAGGGAAAATAATAAATCTCTTGCTGCACGGGAATCACTTACCTGGTGCTGATACTTTGCAAGCTCTCTTTTAATGGTAGTACTGAGGCCCAGGTCGAGCAGGGCCATGGAGCCGATAAGCGTACCATAAAAACCAATAAGCCCATAAGATTCTATACCGAGATATTTGATGTATTGAGGTATCAACAATATTCCAATAGCTACGGCCCAAATGCGCCCTACCAGATTAGCTACAATATTTATTTTAATTGAAGGCATTTAAAAAAATTAATGACCGCCTTATGAAATTTTAGAAAGGTCGGTACTAAAAAAATGTTGAGCATAACACTCTTTAGATGCCTTCATTTGCAATTGTCCTGTGTCAAAATTTATAAAGGCAGTGGTATCATTTTCCATATCTTTTTGAAAAATAGTAGTACGGGTGCTAATGGTACATCTATTGCCAATTGTACATTTTCCGATAACAGATGAATTGGCTGTAAGCGATACGCCCTTGCCAAATACAGGATAATTCCCTTTTTGTGAGCCAACAGTACAGCCTTGCAATGCTATAAAATAATCTGCATACGATGCTTTGCCAAGCATGGTACCCGATGAGTGAAACAACAAAAAAATGTCGGGCAATTGTGTATCGTACATACAATCCAGGCCATGCAGGGTTTTATTTAAATAATATAATTTATTGGCAAGATTACATTTACCTTCTTTTTTATAAACAGTATTTGACAAAAACCACAAAAACACTACATAATGATCGGAAAACAAATGATTGAAAACTGATTGTTTGCCATCAAAATAATGTTTGAGCGTTACATGTTTAAAACAAAAGTCAAGCCGTTGCAAGGCCTCTTCCATTATTGGCTGGCTTAACATAACTTTTTCTTCATCCGGAAAAAAATGATTGAGCTGTGCAGACACGTACCTGCAAAGCGCTTCAACAGAGAGAGATTGAGTCATAATAAAGCTTTTATTTTACTCCCCAAAAATTCATGGGTTCATAATCCGGATAAAGATAATACCCTTTGTTTAATCTAATATTTCCATTATGAGCAGCCAGGTAATCATCTACCAGCTTACTAATGCTTACAGGCTTGCCACTACACACATTAAAAATTCCATTTTTATCATCATCAAGGCAGTATTGCACTATTTGTGCTGCTACTTCCTCTACCGGCAGATAATCTCGTTGCTGCTCGCCTCCGCTCATATTAAAAACTTCATCTTTATTTTTCAATGCCTTTTCTAACTGAGATAAAATAGATTTTTCTGACTGCCCTTTGCCAAACATGTAAAACAATCGCAGCCATTTTAGCCGGAAAGATTCGTGCTGCTGCAATTGCTGTAAAAACTTTCGCAGGCTATCTTTAGCTAATGCATAAGGGTTTTGCGGATCGGTTGGCATGTTTGCCGATAAAGCGCCTTCCTTCATGCCATACTCAAAGCAGGTACCCGTTACCGTTATATCTTTCATGCCAAGCCGCACCAGTTCTTTTAAAAAAAAATATTGTGGCAACAGGTTTTTTTCAAAATGAAAAAGGCTCTTATAGTTTGGCAAGCCTGCCCATGCAAGATGTATTAACTTATTGGTAGAAGCTATTTCTTTAAGTACTGACTCACTGATTGGGTTTTCTAAATTAAGGGGGATAAAATGCACCTGGTGGTACCAGCTAAATTCCTTTGCTTTAGATGGATTGGTGCCGGTAACAGTTACTTCTACGCTTTGGCTTAAAAGTGCTTCTACTACATGGTTTCCAATAAATCCGGTACCGCCGGTTACTGTTACTTTCATACCTTTTAAAAAATTTG